>CBFGQN010000280.1:0-5758 GCA_965650895.1 uncultured Ignavibacteria bacterium
CGGAGAGACGGAGATTCGGTTTTCGGTCGGACGGAACGAGCACGTGACGTTGAAGATCTATGATGCGTACGGGCGAGAGGTCCGTTCGCTGGTCGAAAAGGAGTTCTATCCGCCGGGCCGTTACGCGGTGGAGTTCTCGGGAGCCGACCTGCCGTCGGGGACATATCTGGTGGAGTTGCGGACGTTGAACGGGAGGGTGACCGAGAAGGTGGTGTTGATGAGGTGAGACAGGGTGAATGGTTGAGGAACCGCAGGGGGCAAACATCATTGTCTCCTGCGGTTCATTACCGTTCAATGGTGGAGTAGTTATAGAGGTTGCGGTTCAAATGTGATGGGCATGGAGGGTCTCTGAAACCTGTGCAAGAATAACCACAAAAACACTAAGGGCACAAAGAATCACCAAGAAGGCTTCCTCCTCTGTATCATACTTTATGCGCCGACTCTATTGTTTATGAGCAAATTATTAGAAAGGCAAGACACGAAATCAGGGAAATATCAAGGGTAAGAAGAGAGGAATGTTCAAATTCTCCGGTTCGCGATTTCAACGCTGACAAGGCTTTCGCGGAATGGTGAAAAAAAACAAAGATCATTTCGGAACTTTCGGAACTTTCGGAACGCATTTTCGGAACTTTCGGAACCGTTAATGTGAACGCATTACGGAACCCTTAATCTGCTACATGTCCCGAACAAGCTTGATGACGACGCCGT
Organism: uncultured Ignavibacteria bacterium; assembly: GCA_965650895.1. Taxonomy (GTDB): domain Bacteria; phylum Bacteroidota; class Ignavibacteria; order OLB7; family OLB7; genus JAGWAZ01. The sequence goes on from CBFGQN010000280.1 coordinate 709, forward strand.
GAATCCGCAGGGCCATCCCGGCTCGGATTTCCATCGGCGGGTACTTCGCATTTTCCGGGTAAAGCCAGACCCGGTTCCCCATGTATTGAAGTCGCTTGATGCACAATTCCCCGTCGACGGTTGCGATCACGATCTGACCCGACTGCGCCGTTTCCTTCGACTCGACGACCACAATATCCCCCGACTCAATTCCCGCCCCCTCCATGCTATCCCCTACCACACGACACGCGATGACCTTCCCAAGCGGTCGGTCCATCACAAGTTCTTCCAGCGAGATCATTTGTTCGACGTCGTCGCTTGCCGGTGATGTCGCGCCTGCCGGTGCCGGTACCAAGAACAGCGGGATGCGGTTCCCGCTCGGGGTCGTGATGGCTGAATACGGCTGCATCCCATTATGGGGCGATCCGACCCGCTCCCCGTAGATCACATAGTTCCAGTCTACGTGAAATCCCCGCTCATCACAAATCGGGATAATCTCATCAATCGGCAATCGGGAGTTGCGCGTTCTCCAGTTGGAGATCGTGTTTTGTGCCTTATTCAAAAATTCCGCCAGTTCGGTGTCCCGCTCGATTCGCAGTTCCTCTTTTAACCGATCAAGCAAAATCCCGGTATGTGATTTTGTTCTTGACATTACACAGATTGGGATTTATATTTGTCAACCCAATGTCAAATATACGTCAACATCGCAGAATGTGAAGATGAAAATTCCAAACGTCGACATGAGGCGCGCCCCGTACCGGGGGATTTATACTGAACTGGCTGAAGAATTGGGGGTGTCGCGGGAGGCGATTCGAGCGGCGGTGACCGTGCATAAAAATCCGCGCATCATTCACTTGGTGGCCGAGCGGGTCGAGCAGCGCAAACAAGAGCAGCGACAGGCGGAGCGGAGGTTGCGCAATGCGGCTGCATGAATCCCCGATTGAATCGATCGCCCGGCGCGGCATCACGGCGGAACAGATTGCCGAACAACTCGGCATTTCCGTCCGGGCCGTCAGGAAGAAGAAGGGAATCGACCGATTCGTGATCGGTCAGGCGGCGGGCGGCATTGGGCGGAACGCCTCGCTCTACGATCCGGGCGCGCTCACACTTTGGCCAGCGTTCCAGGCTCCCGAGAAGATCGATCGGAAAAGTGCGCGTCAGGGTCGGAGCGATTGCGGTCTTCCGCGCAAGGTGTCGGAAGAACTGTGGGAACAGGTCGTCGCGCGGGTGAAGGCTCTCTATCTGGCGAACGCTCAGCAGAACCTGAAGCTTGCATGCGAGGAAGCCGAGCGGCAACTGACTGCCGAAGGGATTGAAGTTCCGCTTGACGTGTACATGCGCCTGCGCCGAACCCACACCGATCACGACGGGCAATATATCAGTGAGTATAGGCGGGAGAACTGGAAGCTCACACACCAGTCCCAGTGGAGGAAGAAGGACACGGCACTGGCGATGCCGGTTCTGCGCTACGATTATCAAAGCATCTTTGAGTCTGCCGGATGGGCGGGTGAAGGCTTCGGCGCGCTCAGGGTCTGGGCGATTGACGTCAGGAAGAATGATGTGTGGACCGAAGATTTCGACGGGACGCACTCGATGCCGCTGGGCGTCTATATCCGCGACGGACTGACCGGCTTCCCACTTTGGATGGAACCGATCCGCACCGAAACGCAGAACGATCTGATTCGAGCGTATATCGCCTGCGGTTTGGCGTGGGGAACCTTCCCCGACATTGCGGTCGGGATCGATAACGGTCGGGCGATGATCGCCCCACGCACGAAAGGCGTGATCGCCGCATCGCTCCCGGACGAAGCATGGGAGCGGGCGCAAAGCCGACCGGAAATCTTCGGCGCGGGGACGTCCTGTTCTCCGATTCTACAGAACATCCCCAATATCCCACAAGCGGTTTTCAAAGCTGCGCTCGAACGGAGTTTTCGCCAAATGAAAGACGAGTTCGACGCGACTCACCATCCGCGCCACTATCAAGGGGGGGACCGAAAAGAGGCGGTGCAGTTGACGCTCTCGGCGATGCCGGTGTTTCCCACAAACATGTTGAAGGCGGGCGATTACTACAAAGGTCTGGCGGCGTGGCTATGGGGTGACTATGTGGATCGTTCCCGACCGAATCAATATCCCCTCTTCAAGGAACGGGGATGGGATACGAGTATCGCAAACGTCCATCAATACTATGGCGGCCTGCCAAGCCGGAACGGGCAAATGCCGGAAGGTACACGCCTTGCAAAGCTCCTCTTCCACGCTACCGAAAAACCGCACATCGTCAAAGCCCAGCTGGGATACATCGACGTCACGATCAACGGCACATACGCCCGATGGATCTGCAAAGAGTTGCACGCCTATCACGGTCGCCGCGTTGCAGTGATACCCATTCCGGGGATGGAGGATGAACGGGCGGTCGTGATGTTGGCCGACGACAAACGCGACCCGGTTTTCGTCGGATTCGCATTCAACGGATTCGTTCGCCACGTCGACCGGATCGCACCGGCAAAGGAAGCGCGCAACGACGCCCAGACGCACATACGCACGCAGCTACGTGAAGAGCGGGAAAGCGCACAAGAGGGGACGTGGCACACGCACAACACACCGACCTTGCCTGCTACATCGGATCGGATTGCTGGCGAACTCTACATCGATCCGAACGATGCCGAGATCGTAGATCACGACGACGACGATACCGATCAACTACTCAGCGACGTGGAGGACTTGCTATGACCGACCGTGATCGACAGAAGATCATTGCACGCATCGCCGCGCTGCTGGCTCTTGCGACCAACAACGACAACGCGCACGAAGCCGAATCGGCGATGGAAAAAGCGAAGGGGTTGATGCAGGAATATCGCGTGAGCGAAATGGATGTGCAGGACGCGCGGGATCAAGGGGGCATCGGAGAAGAGTATATCCGAACGACGACGACGCGGATACCGGGATGGAAGAAGATTCTGGCGGCGCGCCTCCCGCCGCTCCTGAACTGCAGTGCGATAGCGAGCGACAGATACACGAATGGCACCGGGCGTGTGGTGATCCTGATTGTCGGCAATGAAATCGACCGACTCTTCTGCGTGCATCTGCTCGAATCGCTCTTCGTGCAGATCGAGCGGATCGGGCAAGAAAAGAGAAAACAGTGGCGGAAGAGTAAGCGCAAGCGGACAAGACTGGAAAGCTACCGTCAGGGCGTTGCGTTCGGCGTGCTTGCGCGCGTCCGACAATTGATGCGGGCAACCGATGGTATGTCGGGGCTTGTCAGGGTAGGCGATCTGAAGAAGATCGATGAATGGATCGAAAGGAAATACGAGATAGAAAAAGGACAAATCAAAACCAAACCAAACCGGGATTTCGTGGCGGGGTTGCATGACTCGAAACGGCTGACCGTGGCACGCGCGGTGTCGTCAGCGAAGATGTGTGAACCGCTCGGATTGAATCCCACAACAAACAAGGAGTAGCAAATGTCAACACGAGAACTCGCAACGCAGAACATGGCACAGGCGCCATCGATTACGGACGCGCTTTCGGCGGTCCTGAGCGACGACGCTATCGACTACATCAACGAACGGGGCGCGGAGGTCGGCGCGCTGTCGGCGATGGAACTGAAGCTGGTACAAAAGGCGCGGAAGCTGAAAGAGAAGATCGACGCATCGCCGGAAGCGCAGCAGCTGAAGACGATCAAGGGTAAGCTGAAGCAGGTCAAGGATAAGCGGTCGGAGACTGTAACGAAGATCGCTGGCGTGATCGAGAAAGAGCTTGGGCCGAAAGCCGACCAGGCTGTCGATCAGCTGTTCGGCGAGACACCGAAAGCATTGAATGGGAGGTGAGAGATGATGGAAGCATTACAAGCAAATCCGTGTCGTGAATGCGATAGTGTCCCCACTGTGAACGAGGTGACCGAAAGCCTGTTGATTATCGGATGTAAATGCCAAGAGTTGACCTTTGATCAAAAACACGTGCAGGGCGCTCCTATGTCGCTGGAGTATGCAGTGGCTATGTGGAATCGCAAATGCGGAAAGTTGACGATGGAGGGTGATGTCGCCTTTATCGAGAGGATGAAACAGGAAGCGCAGAACGCTCGCCGGAAGTTCCCGGATACGCGACGTGCCATGCTGGCGTTGATGGAAGAGGTCGGCGAACTGGCGAAATCTTTTCTTGAAGAGGGTCCGCGTAGGCGATACGATGAAGCTGTTCAAGTTGCGGTGATGGCAATGCGGATTGCTGTTGAAGGCGACGAAGCTGCATTGCCAGAAGGGGAGGTGTTCGGATGACGTTTGACGCAACACACGACGTCTGCCCCGAGTGCCAGCGCACGCTGTGTGACCGGCGCCCTTCCGATGCTTTGCTCGACACGGCCACGATTATGGAGCTTGAAATCGAGATCGAACGAATTGAACGCGACCGTGATTTCTGGGTAGTTGTTGCGGTGTGGTCGCTGTGTGTCGCGCTGATAGGGGCCGGTCTCGGAGCCGTAGCGGAGAGGTTCTTATGAACCTCTACCAGATCTACTATGTCGCCGCCACGCAAGAACGGGGCGTAGCTGTCGCCCACGGTCCAAACTGGCACAAGGCGTGGCAAGTGGTGGTCACCACGCTGTACATGAACAACCCCCAACAGATTCCGGTTCTGCTACTCAAAGTTTGCCGGGTCGTCGGGGAGATGTTGCACACCGAATTTCAAACAACCTATCGAACCGATGATGAACAGGAACTGGCAATTGAAGCGCATACATCAGCTGACGGCGGCCCTCGGCATGGATCGTGAAGCATACGAAGAAATGCTTGTGCAGTCGTGGGGCGTCAGTAGTAGTACGGACCTGACGCCGGAACAGCGGCACATGTTGATCGGCAGGCTGACCGAAGCGGCAACGGCGCAAGGGGTCTGGCATGATCGAGAGAAGACGGTCGTGCCCCGCGCCAGCGGGGACGCGAAGCGGCGGTTGCGCTACCACACGCTATGGTGCGCAGTCCGCCGGGCGGAACTACCGGCGTTCGTGTTGGAAGACGGACGACGACTGGAAGGAGAAAAGCTGCGGTCATGGTTGATCGAGCAGTTCGATTCTGTTCGGAGTCAG
>CBFGQN010000281.1:0-5756 GCA_965650895.1 uncultured Ignavibacteria bacterium
GCCCCTCGTTCCGCACCCTGAAGAGGCGCGGCTACCGCGCCCTGCAATCCTTCAACTATTCAACTATGTAACCACACAACCATTCAACCAACCTCCGCATACTTCAGCGAGCGTTTCATGCCGGTAACGTAGGCTTCGCGGATCGGACGGTGTTCGGGCTTGCTCAGGTCAGGATCGGCTTCGGCAAGGGCGAAGGCGGCTTCGCGGGCTTCGGCGATGATCGGTCCGTCGGTGATCAGGTTGACGTGATCGAACTCCGGCATACCGCTCTGGCGCGTGCCGATCATGTCCCCCGGTCCGCGCAACTCCAGATCGATCTCGCTGATTTTAAATCCGTCGGTCGTCTCGGTCATCGCCTGCAACCGGCGGATCGAGGCGGTCCGTTCCTTCCGCTGCTCGTTCTGCGTCATGCCGCGGCGCATCTGGTAGCGGAAGTGATCTTTCGTGATCAGGATGCAGTAGGACTGATCGTTCCCCCGCCCCACACGCCCGCGCAACTGGTGGAGCTGCGACAGACCGAACCGCTCGGCGTTCTCGATCACCATCACGCTCGCGTTCGGCACGTCGATGCCGACTTCGATGACGGTGGTGGCGATCAGGACATCGATTTTTCTTTCAAGGAAATCACGCATGATCTCCTCCTTCTCGTACCAGAACATCTGTCCGTGGAGCAGACCGAGACGGAGGTCGGGGAAGTTGACCTCCTTGTGGTATTCGTAGTGCTCCACCGCCGACTTCAACTCCAGCTTCTCCGACTTCTCCACCAGCGGATAGACGATGTAGGCCTGGCGGCCTTCCCGCACCTCAAGCCGGACGAAATCCCAGATGCCGTCGACCCCACTCTCGAAGCGGACAGCGGTCCGGATCGGCTTGCGGTTGGCCGGGAGCTCGTCGATCACCGAGACGTCGAGATCGCCGTAGAGGGTCATCGTCAGTGTTCGCGGGATCGGCGTGGCGCTCATGATGAGCGTGTCGGGCATCACCCCCTTCTCCATCAGAGCGGCCCGCTGCCGGACGCCGAAGCGATGCTGTTCGTCGATCACCACGAAGCCGAGCTTTGCGAACTCCACATCGTCCTGAAAAAGTGCGTGTGTGCCGACGAGGATGTTGACGTTGTTGTTCCGCAGGTCGTAGAGCAGATTCTCCCGCATCCGCTTCTTCAGTCCGCCGACAAGTTGTTCCACCTTGATCGGCAGTCCTTCAAGCAATCGGCGCAGCGTCTGCGTGTGCTGCTCGGCGAGGATTTCGGTGGGGGCCATCATCGCACATTGATAGCCGTTGTCGATCGCCACGAGCATCGCCAGCAGAGAGACGATCGTCTTTCCCGACCCCACATCCCCCTGCAGCAGACGGTTCATCGGCTTCCCGCTCGCCATGTCGTCGAGGATCTCCTTCAACGCCCGCTTCTGCGCTCCGGTCAGATCGAACGGAAGCCGGTCGAGCAGCCCCCGGGCCAGGTCGCTCGCGACGTTGAAAGCGATGCCGGGACGTTCGTTTTTGACCGTCTCCTTGCGGAAGGCCAGATCGAGTTCAAAAAAGAAGAGTTCCTCGAACTTCATCCGGAACCGTGCACGTTCGAGCATCTCCTCGGAATCGGGAAAGTGGAGCTGGCGGACGGCTTCCCGTTTCGGAAGGAGGTCATACTTCCGGAGCAGTTCGTCGCTCAGCGTCTCCTTCAGTTCCTCCTCGGCGTGGGTCTCGAAAATCGACTCGATCAGCTTCCGCATCGAACGGGAGGTCAGTCCGGCCGACTTCATCTTCTGCGTCTCCCGGTACTGCGGAATGATCCGTCCGCTGTGGATCAACGCCTCCTCCTCCCGCTCCATCTTCTCCAGTTCCGGATGGGTCCACTGCACGACGCCGCCGAAGATTTCCGGAGGACCGCTGACCGCCAGAAGCTCCCCCGGCTGGTAGGCCTGCGTGAAGTAACGGACCCCCTGGAAGAAGACGAGGTTCGCCTCGCCGGTGGCGTCGAAGACGCGCATTACCAGACGTTTCCGTCCGGTCCGTCCGACCGGCACGTTCATCCGCTTCACCTCCACCAGCACGGTCACCTCGTCCGGCACTCCCTCCTCGCCGGAGAGGAGCATCCGGGTCTGCCTCAGCGTCAGGACGGTCCGCCGGTCCAGATAGGCGCGCGGCGTGAAGAGGAGGAGATCGCGGATTGTGTGCATGCCCTCCTCGGCCAGCGCAGCCGCCCGCGCCGGACCGATCCCCTTGATGTACTGCAGGGGGAAGACCGGTTTTCTGTTATCCGATTCTTTCGCCATGATATCGTATTCCCCTATGGATGAGTGGAATGAGAGGGAAAGTACGAATCACCAGGGGAAAACGGGAACGGATCCGCCCGGAATCAGGAAGGTCTCTCCTCCCTCTGTGTAACATCTCCCCGTCTTCCCCCTTCTTTGTATCTTCGGCATCAATTTTTTGTACGGAACAAGATTATGAGGATGAATCTCTTTCCCTTCTCCGTCGGACATCACTGCAGAATCACCGGATATTTCCGTCTTCTCTTTCTTCTGTTGATGCTCGGGTTTGCCGCAACTCCGGAGGCCGCCGCCCAGCTCGACCGGTACTTTCAGCTTTCACAGCCGACACTTGCGTTCGACACGACCTGCGGCAGATCGCAGTGTCGGGAAGTGACGTTGCTGAACGTCGCCGACCGGTCGATCACCATCGTCTCGGCAAACGGACCGGGAGGATCGTTTACGCTGGACGGATCGACGCCGCTTGCTCCGGGGACGGAGATTCCGGCGTCGGGATCGCTGAGGCTTCGCTACTGCTACGGGCCGACGACGCCGGTGATGACGGAGAACGACCGGGTGGTCTTCACGATCGACACCGGCAACGCCGCCGCCCGCGCCGTCGATACGCTCCGCCTGTCGGGACGTTCGCGCGGGGCGATCGTCACCATCGATCCGCCGATGATCAATTTCGGCGACGTGACGACCGGGCAACAGGCCTGCGTGACGGTAAGCGTCAGGAACGACGGAGACGTCCCGTATGACATCTCCAATCTCGACCCGTTCGGCTTCCCCTTCTCCCCGGCAACGTTTCCGGTTCTGCTGGTCCCCCCGGGGGTAAGCCAGCAGGTGGAAGTCTGCTTCACACCGATCACCACCGACAGTTTTATCGACACGCTGACGCTGAGCGGCGCAGGATGCGGCGATCCGCCGCGACTGATCGTTCAGGGGAGAGGTCTTGACTCGGTGGCGAACATCGGACCGGTCCTTCAGCTTGTAACGCCGATCTTCGACACGACCCTCTGCGGAACGACCGAGTGCCGGACGCTGGTGGTAAGAAACGTCGGGACCGATCCGCTGGAGCTTTCCGGAGCCGATGTGATCTCCCCCCCGTTTGCCGGGTCGATCCGTCCCCTGCCGGTGACCATTCCGCCGAATCAGGAACGGACCTTCACCCTCTGCTACGCGCCGACCGATCCGCAGGGGCGCGACACGCTGCGGGTCGACATGGTGGCCGACAACCGGGTTTCCCTCTCGATTGCGGCGGTCTTCGACGTGAGCGGCAGTATGCAGATAAATGACTTCAACGGATTGCAGCGGATCGAGGCGGCGCACGATGCGGGGGTCTCGTTTCTGGGAAATCTGATCAACGATCCGGGACGGGGCGTCATCGATGAGGGGGCGGTCTATCAATTCAGCGATCTGGATAACATTCAACGACTTGCAGGATACTCCACCGACGTGCCGACCCTCCAGGCCGCCGTCCCGACGGTTGCCGACGGGGCAACCTGTCTGTACGATGCGGTCATCAACGTCAGCAACGAACTGGCCGCCCGGACCGCTGCGGGTCGGCGGGTGATGGTCGTGCTGGCCGACGGCGGCGACCGCTGCACCGGCTCTACAACGATGCTTCAGGATGCGATCTCAATTGCACAGAATGCCGGAGTGCGGATATATACGATAGGAATCGGAGAGGCGGAAGCCAGCAACCTGACCCAGCTTGCCGGATCGACCGGCGGGTTCTTCAGCCAGGCGGTCTCGCCGGTGGAACTGTTGCAAGCCTATCAGCGGATCGCCAACGCCCTCAGCAAGGATCAGGACACGTCGTTTGTGATGACCGGACAGGCTGTGGCGCCGGACCTTGAGGTCGATCCGGTATCGATCTCGTTCGATTCGGTCCGGGTGGGGCAGAGCCGCTGCCGGACGGTGACGCTCAGGAATACGGGTGATGCCCCGCTGAGTCCCGAGGAATTTCTCCTCCCCTCGCAGCATTACACGGTCAATCCGATGACGTTCGCACCGATCCTTCCGGGAGAATCAGCGATGGTCGAGATCTGTTTCGAGCCGCAGACCATTCGCCGGATCGACTCGACGATCACCTTCCCCTTCGTCCGCTGCAGACCGGACGGCAGATCGGTGGAGGTGACCGGCATCGGCTACGATTCGGTGGTGATCTCGATCTCCGGCGACTTCACTGCCCGTCCGGAATCGACCATCCGCGTGCCGGTCCGGCTCCTGAATTCCATCCCCGACCACTACGGTCTCGACTCGCTGGAGGTGACCTTCCGCTACAACAAGACGATGCTCTTTCCGGCACCGCAATTCAACCCTCTGCGGCTGCCGGGGACGCTGGCCGATCCGATGACCGATCAGGACTCCGACCCGACCTATACGACAACCGATGCGCTTCTGCGGACATCGGTCGACGGAGGACGGATCGTCAACCCGGTTCAGGACAGTCTGCTGTTCGGATTAGGGTTGATCGTCCTCCACGGGAACGCCCTGACGACGCCGATCGAGATCGTCTCGGCCCGCTTCGCCGACGGGAACCCGAAGGTCGGCATCATCAACAACGCGCGCTTTACCGCCGACTCCCTCTGCTTTCAGGAACGCCGTCTGGTCGACGCATCGGCCCGATTCGGTCCGGCGGCAAAACTTGTCTCGCAGAGCGAGGATTTCGTCGTGGTCCGCCTCTCGCTTCAGGCCGACGCATACGTCCGGGCGGAACTCTACGACCCGCTGGGACGCTTTGCCGGGAAGGTGATCGACGGAGAGCGTGGGATGGGAGAATACGAGGTAACGATCGATATGCGCGGCCTCTCCTCCGGTCCCTATCTGCTGCGGACAATAGTCGGAAAGGATCATCAACTCGTCACCCCCATTCTTCACTGAGAACAATGAGATCGACCATGAAATACATCTACGCAATCCTTCCGGCGATGCTGTTCGTCTTGCAGAGCAGCCCGGGTCAGACAGTTCCGCAGGAGACATCTTCCCTTTCGGAGACAGTCTCCACAGAGAGCATCCCCACACAAGGAAAGAACCCGATACCCGACGACGTGGTGCTGGGTCCGGTTGCCGGATCGGCCCTTTCGATCGGACTCTTCGGAGGAATTATCTCCAGCACTCATTCCGGAACGTTCACCATAGTGGAAGAGGGAATTCTCTGCTGCGAGTTCGATGGTGCAAGTGGGGTCGGACCGACGATAGCCGTTCGGGGAGAGTACTATCCGAAAGATGACAGGACGTGGGGGGTGGCCGCACGGATCGCCTGGGAGGATCAGAGTGCGGAGTTTGAAAGTGATGTGGAACAGATGCTGATCTTCGGCGAGAACAACGAGCCGGAGGAGGCCGACTTCCAGAACCGGCGCGCGCTCACGCACGAGGCGCTGGCGCTGGTGAAGACGGCGTTTGGCACGGAGGGACCGTTCAGTTTCGAGGGGCCATACCACCAGTACAAGGACGTGACGCTGTCGGTGCGTGGCGACCGGATCCTGCTGCCGCCGCCCGGCC
>CBFGQN010000282.1:0-5732 GCA_965650895.1 uncultured Ignavibacteria bacterium
GTTTCTGGTCGACGGAGAGAAAGTTGCCGTCAGGTTCACGATCAAATAGGGAACGGTCGAAACCGGAACAATTCTTGCGGCCTGATAAACCTGAAGGTGGTGAGGAGTTGCACGGCCCGGCAACTCCTCACCACGTTGCCGATCACCTGGAGTGCGCAGACCGATTGTGCTGATACACCGGAACGTATTCACTGACGCAGCGAACACATGATGAGATACGGACACATCCCGATCATTCTGTTCCTCCTCTGGAACACTTCCATTCTTTCGGGGCAGAACCTGCCCGACAGAATCGTCACGTTCGATCCGCTCGGCGACACGACCGTCGGGACCGAGGGATTTATCCCCCTTCCGGGAGCAAGACTCTACGGCGAATTCTCGCGCTACGGCAACGGAACCGGGGCCACACACCGATGGAATGCAAAGCTTGGAGGATATGCGGAGTTCCTTCGGTGGGATTCCACGTGGAGCGTCGCGCTGGCCGGGACGATGGAAGTGATCGTCGACTCGACGAACGATATCGAGTTCAACCCGCGCGCAATCTTCTGGGAAGAGGGAGTGATGATCTCCGCTCTTGCTCCGTGGGACCGGGACGAATCGATCCAGTTCGGGTACATGCACCGTTGCAAGCACGACATCGACAACATCGAGCGATTCACCGGAAGCGGCGAGATTGCGCAGCGAACGCTGATCTTCAGCGGTCCGTTCCTCCGCCTGCTGAAGCGCCCGGTGAAAATACTTGACGGCCCGCTCGATCTCTATGCCGGCGGCTCACTCCGCTTCGACTGGTTCCTCCACACACTCGACACCCGCTGGGGAAGGACCGATCCGGAAGAGGAGTGGAACGTTGAAGATCTGATCGGATCGTTAACCGGCGAGGTCCGGTTCGAGGGACGTTTTCCGAACAACCGGATCGCCCTGCACGCATCGGCAAGCTGTATGCTCACCCTCTTCTCCCCCGGCGACCGGACGGTAATGGAAGCCGAAGCCCCGTTTGCCGAGTTCGGTCTGGACTTCTACAATCCGCGCGGCGCGGCCTTCACAATCTTCGCCCGGGGAGAATGGCAACGGGACGACGGCATCCTGACGACACCGACACAGGCCTCTCTCTTCCTCTTCGGTGTGAGGACGTCGAGCTTTGTGGGGATGTGGTAAACACGGGTAATTTTCGATGTGCGAACGGCGATTGTCGAATGGGAGACTCGCCGGATCTTGCCCGGCGATCCCGCCCATCGATTGCATTCTTCTCTGGATTCTTCGTTTAGAGGGCTTCTTGAAAGTAGCCTGTGTGCTCCTGTGGTCTGAGCAGTCACAGAGAAGTATCAGGGAAATGCTCTACCACTTGGTGATTCTTCGTGCTCTTGGTGTCCGCCGCGGCGGATGGTGGTTGATCTCACCATCCGCCGCAGCGGACACAAAGGGCGCCAGGTACCACGAAGCACAGAGACTTCTGCAATTCGTCACTTTTAAGACACCCTCTTACTGCCGCAATACCTTGAATTCCGTCCGGCGGTTCCGACTTCTTCCCTCCTCCGTAGCGTTCGGTTCCTTCGGCCGCAACTCGCCGTAGCCGACGCAGCGAAGCCGGGACGGGTCGATGCCGAGTCCGGTCAGAACTTCACAGACCGCGTTCGACCGCTTCTCCGACAACTCCTGATTGTACTCGACCGTACCGACCGAATCGGTGTGTCCGGCCACTTCGATGACCATGCGCGGATTCCTTTGCATCTCCTCAACCCACGGCCGGATGTACTGGCGCGCTCCGGGAAGCAACTCTGCGCTGTTGTATGCGAAGAGTATCCGGTTCGGAAGATCGGGTGGCGGCACGAAGGTCGTATCCCGTGAACTGTATCCGTACTTCTCATACACTGCCGTCCCACCGATCGCCGCCCCTCCCCCCGGAGGATTCAGCGCAATGGTGACGATATGCTTGCCGTCGACGCGGGGCGGTTTGTAGCGGATCAGATAGTAGTTCCGCAGGCTCAGATAAATATCCTTGAAGATCGCCTCCAGTTCTTTCTGGTCGTTCGTCTGATAAAACCGTCCTCCCGTTCCCGAGGCCAGATCGCTCAGCACATCCCGGTTCACCGCCCCGAAGGCGACCGCAAAGACCGGGATGTTGTTGTTCTTGCAGAAGTCGTAGAGATCCGAGGAGGTGATCTTGCTGGCGTTGTCCTCCCCGTCGGTGAAGAGGATCAGAGCGCGCGGATGGTCTTTCGGCGACTTGACGATCTGATCTCCCCCCAGCTTCCCGGCGGCGTAGAGAGCCGTATATCCCCCGAAGCCGTTCAGCCCGGTCCGTCCGTACTGCGTAATCAACTCCTCTTTCGACTGCGTCGGCGGCACCACCAGTTTCGGCGTGTCGTCGAACTTCACGATCGTGATCCGATCCTGCGGCAGCTTCAGGTTGATAAAGGAGACGGCGGCATTCTCCAGAAACATGATGTTCGACCCCATCGAACCGGAGTAGTCCAGAGCCAGAGCGATCTCGAACGGAATGCCGTCCTTGTCGCTGAACTCCCGCACCTCAAAGTCGGCAATCTCGAAAACCTTTCCCCCATCGCCGATCTGTTCGTTCAGACCGCTCCAGATCTCCTTGTAATCTTTCGTCCCCTTGTAATAGGGAGGAGCGAGATTCGAGATAAAATTTCCCTGCGGATCCATCACCCGCGTGTAGGCCAGAACCGAGTCGGGGAAGGGATCGGAATTGATCCGCCAGACGTTCAGTTGAAGATTGTCTCCGTCCGACTCCGAATAGGGACGGGTTCCGGTCATGTAAACACGGGCCGAATCATCGTCCGGACTGTTGTCAATCACCGGTTTGATCGCATCATCGAACGACCGGCAACCGGGAGCGGCCTGGAGGAGGAGACAACAGAGAAGAGAAAAACCAATTGTGCGAAACTGCATGCGTGCGATATTCATAAAAAAAATTCCGATCAATATCGGGGTGATCATTTTCACCACGTGTCGGAGAGATTACGACGGATACCCGTCAAGGCGCAAGGGAAAAATCCCGATCTTTCGGGTCGGAATGACGATTCCATCCCCGCATTGTCACACCCCTCTTTTTTCTCCCGACCGACGAGCGGACGAAAGTTAGCCGAAAGAACTGTATTTTCCCCGAACGTTTTGATAGAATGCTCATAACTTCTCAGCAAGGCATCTCTGCCCGCTATGATTGACCAATTGAACAATTCAGCACTACTCTCAACGGCTCTCGAATCACGGCTTGCACGGATCGAGGAACTGATCGGCGACCTTCACGAATGGATGCGCTCCGAACAGGTGGCGTCGCTGCCGGGAAACTACCGACAACTTTTCTCCCATCTGGTCTCGAACGATTTCGAGCGGCGCTATGCCGCGCAGATCACGCGCTCGATCCACCAGGCCAAGGGAGGGCGCGATCTGAACGCGAACGAACTCCGGCGCGCGGCGATCGAGGAGATCAACGCAAACATCCGGACGATGGAAGAGGCGCTGCCGAGAATTCGACGACGGGAACCGGGAGAACGTCCCTACATTATCGCCCTTGTCGGCTCCTCCGGTGCGGGCAAGACAACGATGATGTACAAGCTGGCGGTCCGCGCTGTGCTGAACCACGGGTTGCGCGTAAAGATCATCTCGTGCGACACCTACAAGATCGGTTCGGTCGAAGGGGTGCAGACGATTGCCGACATCCTGAAGGTTCCGGTCGGCGTGGCGTTCGAGGCCGCCGAAGTCAGCTCCCTGATCGAGGACTCGGACGTCGATCTGGTGATCGTCGACACGGCCGGACGTTCCGACAGGCCCTCACGCGAAGAGCTGGAGGGCTTCATGGCTGCGGCCAATCCGAGCGAAATCCATCTGGTCCTCTCCTCCACCATGAGCAGTCGTGCAATTCAGGACACGGCAGCACTCTTTCTCGGGGAGAAGATTCGCTACATCACCTTCACGAAACTGGACGAGGCCCCGTCGCTCGGGGCGATGATCTCCTCGCTCAACTGGATCGGTCTCCCGCTCGGCTATCTCTCCACCGGAACGGTCATCCCGGACGATCTGCTCCCCTCGGCCGACGTCAATACCGGGGAGTGGGCCGTTGACGGACTCCCACTGGTCGATCACAATCCGGAGGCAAGCCATGTATAGAACAAACTTCCTGGCTGCGTCGCTTCTTCTTTCTCTTTTGCTTTTCTCTCCGCTCTACGGACAGGAAGCGAAGATCGAGGACATTCTCTGGAAGGGGAGCGACTTCATCATACAGTTCAGCGATTCGCTCGACTACGAGGTCGATCTCGTCGAAACCGATTCGGCAAACCTTGTGATCAGACTCTCGGCCCCGCTGGCCACAGCAGAGCGCTCGGACAAGGGTCCGAACGGACTGAAGGCCACCCTCTCGCGAGGGGAGTCGGGTGACGTCCGTGTGCTGACGATTCAGGGGGAGAAGCGATTCGGCTACTCGACCCTCTGGCGTCCGTACACCCACCGACTGGTTGTCCACACCTTTCCCGACTGGACGAAGTTGAGCTTCACCGAAGGGGAATACCATCGCGGACTGAACGCTCTGGAACTTGGGCAGGCCGATGTGGCACAGCGGTATCTGAGTCAGGTGATCGCCACCGATTCCTCCGGAGCCCTTGCCCGCCAGGCATCTTCAGTCCTCGGTCTGATCTATGCAGCGGAAGGGAAAGATTCGCTTGCCCGCATCTATCTGACCCCGCCACTCGGACCGGACGATTATATGGCCCTTGCCGGAATCGCCCGGCGTGCGGGAGATACGGCCGAGGCTGCAAAGAACGAGGCTCTGTTTGCCGACAACCTGAAAGGATATCCGGAATCGACCGGAGGGAACGTCCCACCGACCGACCCGGAACCGAATCAGACAGAGAGCCGGGCCGATAACGACGGCGACGTCGGCACGTTGCTGAAAAGCTGGAAAGGTCTTCTGCTGATCGGTCTGATCGCCCTGGTGGTGATCGGTCTGGCCGTCTGGTTCGCCCGGAAGCCGGAGCCGGAACGGAAACGTCCGGAAGAAGCGAAACCGCAAGAGAACCGGACGCCTGAAACGACCACCGGAACTTCAGAATCGCCGACGACAACCGTCGCAGCCGAACCTCCGCCGGGATCGGAGACTCACATTCCCTCCGGGACGGCACTCCCGGAATCGGAACTCCCCTCCCCCCGGGAAGAGGTCCATCCGGAGTATATCACACAACCCGAGTCGGTTTCCCGAACTCCTTCCGGGGAAAGAACCTCGGCCCAGGCCGAACAGCTTCGCAGACGCATGACCTCAACGCCGGGAGAATCGCCGGGAGAGAGGAAAGCGGAGCAAAACGTTCGAGCGGATGAGGGGGATGACGAGTCGACGATCAGCGAGGCCCGGAAGCTGAACGTATCGCGGGATTATGTGGAGTTGCGGAACAGGATTGCTGCGTTGCGGCAGAAGATTGACGACAAAAGTTAGGACCGACGGGAGAAGCCGTCCGGACATCGGACATTCCGCATTCTCCCGAAAAGACAGGAAAAGCATTGCATTGAGAAGCCGAGAGCTCAGGAGAGGTTCATCCGGTCACTTCAAGCCGAGTTCTTTTCTGAGGATCGTATCGGTAGTGGAATGTTTGCTCCAGTAATCGGTCCGGAGCACGTTGGTCCGCTTCGCCGTCGTCGTCAGAACGTTGCCGAAGTCGTTGTACGTTTCCGACCATCCGGTGATTTCATAGGGAAAATCCGCCCGGTAATCGATCATCAACGTG
>CBFGQN010000283.1:0-5719 GCA_965650895.1 uncultured Ignavibacteria bacterium
GTTGCCGGGTCTGCGGTCTGGCGCAGCATGCCCGGCAGGAGGATACCCCCATCGACGAGCGGCTCCTCTCCCCCTGGATATTCGAGACCGCGCTGCGGCGATTGGCCTATCGGAATCCGGAAAGCTCGCAGTTGAAGGTTCTGCTGATCGGTGATGTTCCGGAAGAGCGACTGGAACGGTTTCAGCAGAGCAATCTGATCCTGAAACGATACGGAGGAAAGATCGAAAGCGCAGCCTTTGCCCCGGAGGAGTTCGACATGATCCTCTGTGCCCGGAGCATGGAGTCCTTCCCCTCCCCTTCCGATCTCTTCCTGAAAGCCCGTCTCTGGCTGAAACCGGAAGGGATGCTGGTGGCCGGGGGGGCGAACTGGGAATCGCTTGAACGTCGGCTGAGCACATCCCGCTGGCTTGACTACTATCCGGGGGGACGCTACTACCTCGGCTTCGGACATCTGCGGCAGTACGCCACGCGGTTCGGTTTCGAGACGGTCTCCAGCGGTACGACGCCGAACCTCCACACGATCTCCTCCATTCTCTTCGGTTCCGATTCGGTCCCGATCCGCATCGCCGCACTTCCGCTGCGGATCGCCGCCCGCCTGCCGCGACTCGGCTCCATCTGGTGGGGCGTCCTCATCAAACGGAGTCTTGCAGTCCGTCCGGTTCTCCACTCTCCAAGAGAAGAACTGGAAATGGCCCCCGGCTTCGCAACCGCCGGCTACGGACGAGCATCGCGGGAGATCATCGAAAAGAATTGACCGCCCCCTCTTCAGGCTCCCCCATACCCCTCGTCCCCCTAATGCCGCGCCATCCCCCCATCCACATTGATCGTCTGCCCGGTAATAATCGACGACTCCGGCGAGGCAAGGAAGGCGACAACCTCGGCGATATCTTCCGGTTCGTCCGCCCGGTGGACCGACTGCTGCGGCAGAAGATGCTCCAGGATGTTCCCGATCAGTTTCTCCCCCGGCGGACGTTGCGTTGCGGTCAGGCCGACGGTGACGGCGTTGGCGGTGATGCCGTACTTCCCTACCTCGCTTGCAAGGGAACGGACGAAGCCGATCACTCCCATCTTGCTGGTGATGTAGTGGACCAGATAGGGAGTGCCGAGCCAGACCGTGTCGGAACTGAGTGCGATGATCCGACCGAACCCGTTCTCCTTCATCGCCGGCAGGACCGCCTTGGTCGTCAGGAACAGACTGTCCAGGTTGACCGAGAGCATCTTCTTCCACTCCTCGAAGGCAATCAGTTCAAACGGCTCTTCGTGATAGAACCCGACGTTGTTGACAAGAATATCGATCCTGCCGAAGCGGGCCAGGGTCTTCTCCACCATCTTCCGGGTCTCCTTCTCGCTGGTCACGTCAACGCGGACCGCATCGATCTCTCCTCCGTTGGCACGGACGGTCTCCATCACCTCCGTCGCATCGGCAATGTCGGCGATCATGATGTTCGCCCCCTCTTCGGCCAGTCGCTTGCAGAAAGCCCGGCCGTTGCCGACGACTGCTCCGGTGACGATTGCCGTTCTGTTTTCCAGACGTTTCTTTCCTGTGGTCATAGCTAATAGTTGTCGGGACGGATATTCGGGAAGGGATGTTGACCGGCGAATATACGGATTGAAGAAGGCATCACAACGACGGTGTCGATTCCACTTTCCAGAAATCGATCTCCAGACCGATGATCTCCGGTGTTGCGCGCCGTTCGGCGTGAGTCAGAATAATCTCTTTGCTCATCAGCGGACTGCGGCAGACGAACGTGTGATACTCTCCGGCCTCGCCGCACGGGTCCATACCGTTCTCCAGCATGTATTCCACAAACTCCGCATTCAGATCCCTGCCGAGATACGACTCGCTCAGATTCCGTTCGATCCGGATAATCACCGACCGCATCGATTCGATCTGCTGTTTGATCAGAAGACTTGTCGGGATATTCCACAGCGGGAAGACGCCCCGCATGTCGTATTCCGACAATCGCTCCTCGAACCAGTCGCGATGTTCCCGCAGATGGATGTCGCCGAAAATGCCCCGGGTGATTCCTTCGGAACGCAGATCGAAGAGTGTGTTCCGAAGCTCCCGCTCGTAGGTCTGATAATCGGCCCGCACCTTCAGCAGCGGGATGCCGATCAGCCGGGCCTGCTCTTCGACCAGTTCCGGAGGGAGTCTGTGGGAGAGGACCAGCTCGGTCTCCGCATCGATAAACGTCAGGAGAACTTCCGGCTTCAGTCCGGCCTGGACGGCCCTGAAGAGAGCGAAGTGGGAATCCTTCCCCCCGGACCACATGGCAAAGGCGTGACTCACGACCGCTTCTCCTTCCGGACCTCTCCGGCACGCCCCCTCCAGTATGCGGAGTCCCCTTCATCCATCACCGGAATCACCGTCTCTCCGGTTTCGATGGTTCGCTGCACGTAGGGAACGCAGAGACCGCAGCCGCCGCTGATCGCAAGGTATTCCTGCAACCCGGCAACCGTGGTGCAGGCATGTTCCCGCGCCGTGCGAAGGGCCGACTCGAACGATTGGTCGAAACATATGCAGCGTGTGACGGACATGTCTTCAGAAGGAAATCCGCGAAAAACTCCGGGGAGAATATGGCTCTTTTGCGGGAGGGGAAAGAATATAGTCTGTAGCAGAAACGGAATGGCGGGACGTTCTCCCGCCACGCCGCATCAACTCTCCTCGAACTCCGCCTCGGCCTGTTCCAGATCGGCCGCGGCCCGCTCCCAGCGACCGTAGAGGTCGGAGAGTTCGGACTGGATCTCCTTCAGGCGTTTCTGCACTTCGGCCGCACGCGGGCCGTCGGAGTAGACTTCCGGATCGGCCAGTTGATCCTCGCAGAGCGTCTTCTCCTCCTCCAGTTTCTCCACCCTCTTCTCGACGACCGCCAGCTTCTCCTTCAATTCCTTTGTGGCCGCATACCGTTTGTTCCGCAACTCCGCCTCCCGGCGTTTCTGTTCCTTGCGCGACACCCCGCTCTGATCGCCGTCATCCCCTTTCTTCCCCTCCGGAGAGGCCGAGCGCGGACCGAAGACATCGTCGACACTCTCGGAGCCGTGGTAGCGGAGATAGTCGTCGATCCCGCCGATATATTCTCTGATCTTCCGGTTCCGGAAATCGAAGCACTTGCCGACCAGATCGCGGAGAAAATCGCGGTCGTGGGAGACCAGAACGATCGCCCCCTCGAACTCCTGCAAGGCACGCTTCAGGACGTTCTTGCTGGCCATGTCCAGATGGTTTGTCGGCTCGTCCATAATCAGCAGGTTCCGGGGCTGCAGCAGAAGTTTGGCCATCGCCAGTCGCGACTTCTCGCCGCCGGAAAGAACCGAGACCGGTTTGAACACATCGTCGCCGTGAAAGAGGAAGGCCCCGAGGAGGGAGCGAAGCTGGGTCCGGATATCGCCGACGGCCACCCCGTCGAGCGTTTCGAGAACGGTCTGGCGGGGATCAAGCTCCTCGGCCTGATGCTGCGCGAAGTATCCGATCTCCACGTTATGTCCCGGAATTCTCTCCCCTTCAAACGATTCGGTGCCGGCGACAATCCGGCTCAGCGTCGACTTCCCCTCGCCGTTCCGTCCGAGAAAGGCCACTTTCTCCCCCCTCTCCAGAGCGAAGTCGATATCCTTCAGCACAAGGTTATCGTCGTAGCGCTTCGTGATCCCGTTCAGCTCCATCACCACCCGACCGCTGCGCGGCGCCGGGGGAAAGCGGAAACGGATCTCCTGCTCGTCCGCCTCCGGCGGTACGATCCGCTCCAGTTTCTCCAGCATCTTCACGCGGGACTGCACCTGGACCGCCTTGGTATTCTTGTAGCGGAAGCGTTCGATGAACCGTTCGGTGTCGGCGATCATCTTCTGCTGGTTCTCGTAGGCGGCCTGTTGCAGTTCCCGCCGTTTCTGCCGTTCGGAGAGATAGAGCGAGTAGTTTCCGGTGTAGACCGTCAGACGTTTGTTCGTCAACTCGTAGGTGTGGGTCGTCAGCGCGTCGAGGAAGGCGCGATCGTGGGAGATCAGAAGGATTCCACCGTGATAGGTCCGGAGGAAATTCTCCAGCCATGTCAGCGACTCGATATCCAGGTGGTTCGTCGGCTCGTCAAGCATCAGCAGATCGGGTTCGCGCAGCAGCAGCTTGGCCAGTTCGATCCGCATCTGCCAGCCGCCGGAGAACTCGCCGCAGGGACGATCCAGATCGTCCGGTTCGAAACCGAGTCCCATCAGGATCTTCTCCACCTCACCCCGAGCCGAGAAACCGTTCATCGCCTCGAAGCGATGCTGCAACTCTCCGAGTTCTTCCAGCAGGTTCCGCACAACATCCCCGGCCTCGTCGTGCCGTTCGGAGATCTCCCGACTCAACGTCTCGATTCGCTCCTCCATCGCCGTCAGCTCGCCGAACGCCTTCAGCACCTCCTCACGGACGGTGGTATCGCTCAGGACGATTCCCTCCTGCGGAAGGTAACCGACCGCCGAACTTGAACGCTTGACGACGTCCCCTTCATCGGGCGTCTGGTCGCCGATCAGCACACGCATCAGCGTCGTCTTGCCGGCACCGTTCGCCCCCACCAGACCGACCCGGTCCCCCGGGTTGATCGTGAAGGTCACACCACGAAAAAGAGGGTCTCCACCGAAGAAGACCCCGAGTTTATTTGCAGCAATCATAATTCTTCAAAACAGGCAAACGGAATCAGGCCTTGTTTCTCGTTGATCAAAGGCTGAACCATTGAATTATCCGAATATTCTTTCCGTACTTCGGGACGGGTACGGGACAACTGACCGTTCTCCGGTATCTCGCCGCCGGATACATCCGGCGGCTACGGACGGCACCGCACCCTCACACTCTCCCACTCATCCGCCGCGGCGGACTCGCACACTCACTGAAATCTCAGCGTCGCCACCGGGCGCAAACGGGCGGCGATACCGGCCGGAATCAGCGTCACGATGACAGCCAGCAGGATGGTCCCGAGAATTACCGTCAGGTAATGCAGCGGATCGATTGCGATCGGAACCGCCTCGAAAATATAGATGTCGGCCTCCAGACGGACCAGTCCATAGGCTTGTTGCAGCAGGGAGAAGAGGAGCGAGACGACGCCTCCGGCCAGCACGCCGACGCCGGTGACCAGCACTCCTTTCGAGACGAAGATCCGCATGATCGAACCGGGACCGGCCCCGATCGTTGTGAGGGTTCCGATCGATTCGGTCTTCTCCAGCACCGTTATCAGGAGGATGGAGATGACGTTGAACGTAGCGACAATGGCAATGATGACCATCACGATCGGAATCAGCATCCGCTGCAGATCGATCCAGGCAAAGATCGAACCGAAGAGCTCGAAAACCGACTCGGCCCAATAGGCCCCCCCTGCCGACTGACGTATCCGTTCGGCCACCTCACCGATCATCTCCGGATCGTTCACCGTCAGATCAAACCCGGAGACCACATCCGGACCGTAGGCCAGAAGGGAACGGGCGGCTCCGATCGTCGAGAAGACGTAGACGTCATCGTACTGCGCCATGCCGGAACGATAGAGACCGGTGATGACAAACTGCTCGATCAGCGGCGGGGTCTCCAGATCGGGCGTCCCGGTTGCGATGAAGAGGACGACGGTATCCCCGATTCCGACCAGAAGCCGGTCGGCCAGACGTTTGCCGAGGACCAGCGGCGGAAGTTCTCCCGTCCGGCTCTCACCGGCAAGGAATTCCCCTTCGACCATTTTCTCCCGGATCGTCGAGACATCCTGAGCC
>CBFGQN010000284.1:0-5714 GCA_965650895.1 uncultured Ignavibacteria bacterium
GCGCCATCCGGAAGAAGGCGCCGATCAGGTCGCGTGGCCCGGGTGGCCTGGCCGCGTTTCGGCGATGCGCGTCGATCGTGGCCACGTTGACGATGGCCCGCTCGGGGGCGAGCCGGTCGCCCGGCCGGGCGTGAGGGGACGACGGAGAACCGCTACACGTTCGTCGGCGGCTGGGGAGTCGAGCAGGAGAGTCCGTCCGGTCTCTACCGCATGCGCGCCCGACTCTACGACGCCTCCACCGCACGTTTCATCTCACGCGATCCGGCCCGGCTTCTCCATCCGAAACAGGTCAATCCCTACAGATACGCAATGGGCAATCCCCTGCAGTACATTGATGTTACCGGGAGAGAAGAGAGTGAAGTGAGAAAGCAGTTGAGCGAGATCAGAAGCGGCAACGGCGGAGGAGCACTCTTGTTTCTGGCCAAGATCCTGTACGGCCTCTCCACGCGCCCTGAAGAGAAGAGCAACGGACAGACGTTGGAAGAGGAAGCGATCGGTGGGGAGTTCGAGTTTGATGAAGAGGATCCGATAGAACTCGGCGACGGCGAATATGTGTTCGGCAGCGACGAGATCGCGCAGGTACTGCTTCCGCTCAGTGCCCGCAGACCGCAGCAACCGGATCCGGTTTCCGACGTGCTCTTCGATCCGCCCGACAGATCGGGAGGACCGCTGAGCATTCCCGAACTGCGCCGGATTGCCCGGGAGACGGCCGAGATCGACGCCATCGTCAAAGAGATGATGAAATATCTTCCGCCGGAGCCATCTCCTCAGAGTCCCTTCCAGCCCCGGCTCTTTGTGCTGAAGCAACCATCGACCGCAGGAGTGCAGAGACCGGAAAGACCGGTCTCACAGCGCGAAGCTCCGGAGAAGATGATTCTCGGACCGTTCGGCTTCCCGATACCGGCCGGAGGAATCAAGCCTCCTCCTCTGACTCTGGACGATCCGGACGAGGAACCGGAGTTCGTGGAAGAAGATCCGATAGAGTTGGGGGACGGCGAGGAGATACTCTGACCGAAAGGGAACAGGAACGCATATCATACAACACGATCATCAGGGAGTAGATCAATGAACAGACTCTGCAGGAACCTCCTGTCGATATCAACGATACTCTGCACCGTTTGCATTGCAACGGGAACCGCACAGACCTGCACCTACGACGAGTCGGGTCGGCTGTCCGGGATCGCCTACAGCGACGGCTCGACGATCAGCTACGGATACGACGCCAACGGCAACCTTCTGGAACGGATTACCCGGGTACCGTCCGGTGCGGCGGAAGACATCGGCGGCGAAGAACAGACATGGCGTCTGACCGCCGGCCCGAACCCGGCATCGGGAGGGATAATGTTTTTCCTGAGCGGACCGGCAAAAAGACCGATGTTCGCCACAGTCATCAGCGCCGAAGGGAAGCAGGTAGCTGCCTTGTCAATAGGGAATGCGGAGATGCAGCGGGGAGAATTCTACTGGAACGGCACGGACGAATCCGGCAGCCCCCTTCCGAGCGGAGTCTATCACATCCGGCTGTCCACTCCCGACGGTCTGGAAGTTGTTGCAGTGGAGAAGATCGTGTTGCTCAGGTAGGGAGAGGAACCGGGAATCGACTCTGCAGAAAGAGCCTCAGAAGGACGGAAGGACAGATCCGGATAGCTGCCGGGCAGACCCCGACAGGGGGAAACGGAACGTGCCGTTGAAGGTGCATTTTGCTCTTCAACGGCACTCTGCCGATACTTCGGGAACATTCGATGTAAACGCAAACGCTCCGGGTCCGGAATACCGCACACCGGAACCCCCTCCTCCTGTTTCTCCTATCTGACCAGCTTGAACTCCACCCGACGATTCAGTGCCCGCCCTTCCGGCGTCTCGTTTGTGGCCAGCGGAAGCGTCTCGCCGTAGCCTTTCGAAACCAGGCGCCCTGTGGCGATGCCGTTCTCGATCAGCCAGTTGACCACCGACTGTGCGCGGCGTTGCGACAGACCGAAGTTGTACTCGTCCGATCCGTCCGAATCGGTGTGGGCGCCGATCTCCACGCGGATGCTCGGATAGTCGTTCAGCAGGCTCACCAGCTTTCTCAATTCCGGAATGCTCTCCGACTTCAGATCGGATTTATCGAAATCGAAGAAGATATTGTCCAGTCGGAACGTCGCCCCGGTGGCGATCGCCTGATCGATGGAGATCACGTGCAGATCCTGCACAAGCTGCGCCCCCCTCTTCACTCCTCCGGCATCGAGTTCCTCCGGCGTCGGGATATATTCCGGCACCACCGGCGTCAACCGATATAGCCGTCCCTCGTTGATCGGCGTCCGGTAGCGTCCCTCGGCATCCGTCTCGATCACCATCACCGTCTCCAGCGTCCCGGCATCATCGATCTGCACCTTCCCCCGGATTCCCCTCCCGCTCTCATCGAGAATCTGTCCGCGCAGCGTCGTCTGGGGCAGCAGGAGCGTGAAGTCACGGTAGACCGTATCTCCCTTCTCCACATCCGTCAGATCGACGCTCTCGCTCAGGGGCAGATAGAGTTCCGAGTTGATCTCCGCCCCATAGATCTTCCCTTCAACGATCTCCACTTCGTACTCACCGGTAGTCGCATTCGTCGGGATACCGAGCCTTGAATCGTTGAGCGATTCTCCCAGTTCGATAATCGTCCCGACCGGCCGTCCATCCTCGTCCCGCACCCGTCCCCGCAGGATCGTCACCTTCGGCGCCTCCTTCATCTTCGAGCGGTAGACCAGTTCGTAGGTCGTCGTGATGTCGGTTCCGATCTCGTCGAGAATCGTTGTGAAGGGGGAGCGGATGTTGTACTCCTGACCGAGCGTCAGACGGGTGACGACGGCACTGTTGTTCTTGCAGGGTTCGTGGATCGTGTAGAGCCGGGCCTTCATGTCCCAGAGCATCGCCGTCAGATCGGCCTCGGTCAACTCGGCGTTCTGCTGCACCACCCAGTCGTCGGTGATCAGCACCAGGATCCGCTGGGCGTCCGGACGGTAGTTCATCCGGGTAGCGGCCTGCACCGCCAGCGTGCTGATCTCGTCGCCGCCGATCGAGGCGGCGTTCGAGACGAACCGGCGAAACTTCTGGAAGTCGGCCGTCGGGTGGAGCGTGTCGTAGATGATCGAACCGTAGAGAACACCGCCGATCCGGTAGTCCGCACCGCTCGACTCCATGTGATCGACAAAGCTCTGGGCGTTTGTCCGGACCGCCTCGATCTCTCCCCCCATACTGCCGGAGCAGTCGATAATCATCGTCACGTCGACCGGGATGCGGCGGGTGGAGTCGATCGGGCGAACCGAGACGATCTCCAGCGTCGGATCGGCAAAGCTGAAATCGCTCTTGCTCAGTCCCCGAACACTCCGCCCCTCATTGTCGGTCACCTGCATGTAAACCGAGACCAGGGGGAATTGCGAGTTGTCCATTGCCTGTATGCCGATCGAGTATCCTTGCTGCGAACGAATCGTCAGCGAGTCGTTCTTCATCAGTTCGCTGCTCCGGACCGGACGGGAATAGAAAGTCTTGCGGATGCTCTTGAAGATATCGTTCGGGTTCGGCGAGATGTCGGCCAGCGCATCGGCCAGCGCCCGATAGCTTCCGCCGCCGGTTCTCACCGTCTCGAAAAGATCGGCCGGCGTGTCGTATCCGGTCGGCGTGAAATCGCACGGTCGCTTCAGCGCCAGCGGATCCTCCGTAGCATCGCTGACGGCATATTTGTAGGAGAGATCAACCGGCGTGTAGGCCCGGTCCGGCGCCCAGCCGAGACGTGTGGAGGGGGGAGTAAACGGCCCCTCCTCCTCATACCCTTCCGATCCTTTCGGACGGTACCGCACGATCCCGACTCCCCCTTTGTACCCCACATTCCCCGTCTCCATATCCAGTTCGTTGAACGATCCGGCACTAACATCCCGACCGAAGAGCATCTCCACACCGAAGCGAAAATCCTCCCTGTTGAAGTCGAACGAACTGCTGACGGCGATCACCTGTTCAAAAAGCCAGAGATCAAGTCCGAGCTCCGGCGTCAGCTTCGACTCCTCACCGAACGTGTCGAACCGGTTGTAATAGAGCGAACCGCGAAGCGCAAACCAGTCGGCCGGTCGCCAGTTGGCGTCGAAGGCAAAACGGGCATCGCCGGAATTGGCCAGGATGTCCTGAATGACGATGCCGGTCAGCAGCTTGCTGAGAGGGGAGGCGACCAGACCGAGAGAGAATTCTCCATCATCCAGAATGCTCCCCCCATCGCTCCACCCGACGCTTGCCCCCACCCAGAGGGGAAGGTCATCGACGACGTTCAACGGAAAACCGAGACCGCTGTAGAACCGCTGGACGTTCCCTTCGCTTGTCGTCCCCAGCGTCCCGGCCCCCAGATACCAGTACTTGGCAAAGAGACCGTACGACATGTTACTGAAGGAGAACCCGGTGTCGTACCCCGCCCCCGCAACGAAATCCGAACTGTTCTCCATACCGAGCACAGCCGGATTCCATCCGGTCGACGAGGCATCACCCGGCAACCCGAGCCGCCGGTTTGTGAAGTCCTCCGGTTGCAGCACCGATTGCGCCGCCAGTTCGCAGAAGGCGACAAGCAGAAAAAGAGCCGGCAGCAGAATCCGTCGTCGGTCGAACATAAAGTCAGTTACGTGAGAGAAAGAGCCTTATTCAACAAGAGTCGGGACGCGCTCAGACCCGTGTGAGTCGAACCGAGAACGTCCCGTTTGTAATCGTTATCGTATCGGATGAATCGTCCGGATTGGTCAGCACCCCCTGGAACGTTCCATCGACGATCTCACCGTCGCTTGCAACAAGCGTAATGGTGCAGTTATTTCCGACGCAATTATACTCCTTGTCCATACCTCCGTCCCCCTCCACAACAAGCGTAATGAAGACATCGGCCCCGGTCAGCGTCGTCGGATACGTTCCGTTGTCGATGTCGAATCCGCTGAACGAGATCGTGATCGACTGCACCGGCGCCGACGATGTGGAACCGCTGAAACGTCCGTTCAGGATCGTCTCGTTGTATTCGGAAAGGGAAGTCTCGATATCGAAGGTAATAGCCTCTCCGTCTATCGTTGCCTTCAGTTCCTTGCCGTTCCCCACATTCGGTTCGGTCGGCGTCTCCTCACATCCGGTGAGCGTTGCAAGAGCAAAAGCAACGATCCCAACGATTCCCCCGAATCGAAATCGTCCACTGTTCATAGAAATCTCCTTGAGAATGAATGGTCTGCGATAAACTACTGATTGTGCATGGATTGATGCATGGGAAAGACCATTTGACGGGGTAAAGATAACAACAAGGAAATTGTCGATTGTCGATTGTCGATTTGCGAATGAAGAGAATGAGGGGAGTGGCGATTGTCGATTTGCGAATGAAGAGAATGGGGGGAGTGGCGATTTTCGATTTGCGAATGAGGAGAATGAGGGGAATGGCGATTTTCGATTTTCGAATGAGGAAAGACTTTGCGGGCCGGTGATATCCTCGGCAACACCCCACCCGGCATTCGCAAATCGTCATTCCGCATTCGACATTCGCAAATCGTCAATCGACATTCGCAAATCCTCATCCCTCATTCGACATTCGCAAATCGTCAATCGAAAATCGAAAATCCGCATTCGACATTCGCAAATCCTCATCCCTCATTCGCAAATCCTCATCCCTCATTCGCAAATCGTCATTCCGCATTCGACATTCGCAAATCCTCATCCCTCATTCGACATTCGCAAATCGTCAATCGAAA
>CBFGQN010000285.1:0-5714 GCA_965650895.1 uncultured Ignavibacteria bacterium
CCGCAAGTAAGGCACGCTTTGTCCATGCAGGTTCATGGTCAATTCCATCTCGCCATCTTCCTTGGAACCAATGAGTATGTTTACCAGATTTCGCCATTGCAAGAAGTAATTCCCTACGACTAAACTGATCCGCCCACTTTGTGAGCAACGCTTCAAACTGATATGTATCATTCCACTCACTTGAAGACGCGAACAAGTGCAGCACCCACAGCCTATAGTAGTCCAAAGAACTCAGAATCGAGTCTCCTGTTAAACGCTCAATCAACGAACGCCCTAACGTCGTGGATTTCTCTTCCTGTATACCACCGACATCGGCAAGATATCTGATAGCATACTGAAGGATCAAATATAGTTTTTGAATATTATCGACGACGACATCTACAGATGTCGCATCTCCCAAGTTCTCCAAATTGCGAAGCAGAAACCTGCATAGGTCTATATCGAGCTCATCGTCACTTTGAAGCTGCTCTTCTAACATCTCTTGTAGATTCAGCGATTCGAGTTCTTCAAGAATATCCTCGGAAAGCGAGGACGGATCAAACGGTTCATAACTACTACCCACCAATCCGTCAATTTTGCTTCTCAAAGAGTCGAGCACTTGATCTTGTGGATCAGTCATATAATCCCTTTCAAAATCTTCAACATCGAGTATCCGGGTCTTACTTGCTTGCAATGTGAGCCCGTGGACACGGAATAATTGGTCTGCAAGCAATGCAAGGCTACTGTACGCAGAAGTATATGATCTGCAGAAAATTCGATAATCATCATTGTACCTTACGAAGTCAATACCATTGGCCAACAGAGCTTCGTCAATATTAGCTATGGTGATTTCAGCGAGTAATCTGGACGGTGCGTTTCCGACAGGTATACCATAAGATTCTGAATTTGTCCACCCGGCAAGCATTTTCATGATGGCTTTTATGTGGTTGTTTTTGGCGGTAGACACTTCAAGCTGCCCTTCCAGACGATGGTGATATATCTTTGGGTAAAAGTCGGCAATATCAGTGACTATAACGTGCGAAACGCTTCTTTCTTTAATCTTCTCCCTAATAGCGCTAAGGAATGCACCATATTGCATCGGTGTAAACAGGCCACGGGAGCCACGTGAGGACTTGTTCAAACGATATGAGAAAATTCGATTTGAATCAACCGAAACCCTGTGCCTCTCAATGTCCTCGGCAATCTCATACACTAATCCAAGATACAGGAGGAAATCGAGTGGATCGATTTGATGGATGACACGAAATCCTAACGCTGATTTTGGCATCAATACGAATCGAGTAGGACGAACCCTCCAACTAAGCAGATCTTGCCCTTGCAGGAAGGGTAAGATAGTATCTCGCTGATCCGCAATGGCTTGATATTCAAATGGGACCGGTAAAACGTCTGTGTCTCCGTATCTCAGCACATATTCCAAAGCCCATTTGAGGGACTGTTCTTTAAGAAAGATTGACATGATTTAAGTACTTCCGATTATGTACTCTGATTACTTTTAGAATGCGTCTTAAAAATTACGGTTGGAGTCAGTACCTTTCAACGTTTTAAAAGGATGT
Organism: uncultured Ignavibacteria bacterium; assembly: GCA_965650895.1. GTDB lineage: Bacteria > Bacteroidota > Ignavibacteria > OLB7 > OLB7 > JAGWAZ01. Next base: position 1,554 of record CBFGQN010000285.1, read on the forward strand.
CCTATCCAGCTTTGTCAGTATAGGCTTACTCCAAATCAAGCTACTAAGACACACCGAACCAATCATTCACTCCGCCGAACCTTTCGCTGAATCAGTACTTATCGAACGGTACATGAACTGCACCATCGGCGGAAAGTAGTTCGATAGCTTCGTTCAATTTTTTCTTCACTCCTTCCTTTAAATATCAGAAACGGTGTGATCCTGCACGCCATGATATTCCTCCCGATATGAACGCTTTACTCCTGTAGCCTTTTCCCTGTCCGTTCAACTTCCGTTCCGCTGTGCAGAAGAAGCTCAATCCCCCCCCTCAAACCCCCAAAACGCCTCCTCCAGTCTCCACTGCATCCGCGCCTTCTCGTTGGCTTCCAGATAGGCGCGGCAGGAGGGCGTGTATTTGGGGAGGCCCGGCATGTTCCCCTGACATTCGGGGGCGAGCGTGAAGGTCTTGGCGTCGCTCCAGAGGCTTTTCCCCGGGAGGAAGGCGTGTTCGAGACTTGTGCGGGACATCTCCTTCAGGTCGCGGTAGCTCAGCCCCTGCTCCAGAACGCTCTTGACGTATTCGTGCGTCAGGTCGATGCGGGAGACCCCTTCGTCGTCGGTGGCCAGCGCGGTCGGGACGCCGTGGTTCCGGTAGAGGTGGAGCGGGTGCTCCTTTCCACGAACGCCCAGAATCACGTCGTTGCTCGTCAGGCAGATCTCCACCATCACGTTCCGCTCGGCCATCAGCTTCAGCAGTCCGAACGGGTCGTCTTCGTAGGCGATGTCCACACCGTGTCCGATCCGCTCGGCATGGCCGAGTTCGATCGACTCCCGGATGTGGCAGCAGAGTTCCTCCGGCGAAACGAGACCCGGCACAAGCTCTCCGGCGTGGAGCGAGACGCGGGCGTTGTTGTAGAGGGGACGGAGATGATCGATGATCCGCATGTGGAGCGTGAAGTCACGCAGCGGCACCGGGTAGTCCTCCGGCATCACCAGATTGAACCCGACGAACCGGGGATCCATCTCCGCCATCTCGAAGCCGGCCAGTATCTGGGCGTAGACCATCTGCGGCGGCAGTCCGCGCCCGACCTGATAGAGATAGCGGATCGGGATGTCGCACCCCTCGCCGGTCTCGTTCGGCTCGCACCCGAGCAGTTCCCGCTTCCGGGATTCCCATCTGTTCAGGTCGCCGATCGCCGCCCGGAGCGAGTCGCGCAGTCCGGCATCCAGCAGACTCGTCCGCATGGCGGCCAGATCGTCTTTCCATCCCACCTTGCTCCCGAGTCCGGCAACCCGCCCCCCGTCCGGCGTCAGCATCAGTTCCAGATAGAGGACGTTGTCCCGTTCGGCATGTCCCGCCGCCTCGGCCAGCATGTCCCCCGTCCGGTTGTTCCCGGCGTAGCCGAACTTCCCGAACGTGTCGAAGAAATGATCGTGTCCGCTCTGTCCCGACAGTTCATAGTTCCGCATCGACCAGGCGTCGACGACCGCACGGTAGAGGACCGGGTTGTCCGGGACGGACTTCATCGGGACGGTGCCGCCGCTTCCGCACGGGACGGCGGTCATCGCGGCGGTGTCCAGACAGGCCCCGGCTTCGGCTCCCCAGCGGATGAAGCTCTCGGCGTAGATCGCCCCGCTCAGGTGGTTGTGCAGGTCGGCCCCCTTCGGCATCTCACGCAGAAATGCCGCAAGGAGAAGAGGATTGGTTTTGATCGAATCGAAGTAGCGGGCGGTTCGGGTCTCCTGCGCCGACGGCGTCCGCACGCCGGAGGGCTGTGCGGCCAGTTGAACGCCGGTGGAGAGGAGAAGAAGAAAGAGAAGTCCGAACGTACGGGATCGTAATGGTCTCATCTGTTTGAAATCCTTGCTGATGGTTCTCTGCTGAAGTTCTCTATTGGCGATAAAGGGGGCAATGGTCTGATGCTGTGTAGGATGGATCGACTCCCCCGTTTATTCCTCCGGTCTCCTCCCCCACACCTGCACGATCTGCGCGGTGCTGATAATCGTCGTCGGATCCTCCTCGAATCGGGTGATCTCCCGGAGCAGATGGTCCACTTCCTCTTGCGTCGTCATCCCGGATGCGATCGATGCGTCGGCGATATTTGCCAGGGTGATCCGGGCGATGCTCTTTCCCGGACCGGTCCTGAACGTCGGCATCACCACGTCGACCTCCACATCGATCAGTCCGGCTTCGACGAACATGGCGGGGAGCTTCGGACCGAGATTCGGATCGGCCCCCCGCTGCCGCGCCGATTCCTCGTAGATCTCTATGTATCGTGCGACCGCATCGTTGTGCGGATAGTAGAGATGGGAAGAGATGTCGATGTCCTCGGCGGCGATCCGGCCTCCCGGCTTCACCCCGGCGACGAGTCGTCCGAGAGTGTCGCGGGGATCGGTCAGATGAGAGAAGATGAAGCGGGCATAGGCGATATCATACTGCTCCTTCCGGTCAAACTCTTCACATTCCATCCGCACAAAACTCGACCACCCATCAACACCTCTTTCACGGGCCAGATCACGGGCACGTTCCAGAACATCCGCATCCATGTCGATGCCGGTAACCGATCCGGAAGGACCGACCAGATCGGCAAGCTCCACCGAAACGTCCCCGCCGCCGCATCCGAAGTCGAGAGAGTGCATACCCGGGGAGAGGCCGAGACGCCCGAGCAGACGATCGGTCCCGGGACGAATCGCCCCGGCAAGAATCCGCAGCCGGTCGGCCCCCGATTCGCCTCCTTTGATGATGTAGGAAGTATCGTTGTTCATATGATGCGATCACCGGACGGAGCGGACCGTTCCGGTGCCTGTGATGGTATGACCCTTCATTCTGATAAGAGAGAATCGAAAGATCGGAAATTCCAACCGTTCTCCGATCATCGAAGATCACCTTCTTCAGTCATTAACCGGGGGCGACACCCCCCGGTCCCCGACACCCGGCACCGACCGTCGACACCCGGCACCGGCGCCCCCCTCCGACATCCACCCCGGCCTTCGACACCCGGCACCGGCGCCCCCCTCCGACATCCAGCCCCCACCCCCGGCATCCCCCGCCCCCTGTCACAATTCCTGCCGACATCCGGTCCCCTCCTTCCTTACCTTCCGACCGGGTGCGCACCGGGTCGGAACCGCACGTGCCCCGGAACATCCGTCACAAACAAGATATTCCATGCAAAATCCGCGACCAGTCCCCGGACAACGATGGGCAAGCGACAGCGAGCCGGAACTCGGACTCGGCATCATTCTGAGAGTCGAGGCCGGCAGGGTGGAGATCATGTTCCCGATGGCCGACGAGCAGCGACTCTATGCTCTCGCCTCCTCCCCTCTTCGTCGCGTCGCATTCAGGGAGAACGACCGCATCCGGCTCTTCGACGGGCGGGACCTTGTCGTCCGGAGTGTGGAGGAACGGGAAGGACTCCTGATCTACCACACCGACGAACGTCCGGTGCAGGAGGCCGAACTCTCCGATACGATCAGCTTCAGCACGCCGAAGGAACGGCTCTTTGCCGGACAGACCGATACGCTCCGGGCATACAACCTGCGCACGGAGGCCCTCGACTGGTGGAGCCGGATTCTCGGTTCGCCGATCCGGGGATATGTCGGCGGACGTATTGATCTGATCCCCCACCAGCTCTCCATCGCCGTCGAGGTCTGTTCCCGACTCTCCCCCCGCATCCTGCTGGCCGATGAAGTCGGACTCGGCAAGACGATCGAGGCCGGACTGATTCTGCACCGACTCCACCTGAGCGGACGGGCCGACCGGATACTGATTCTGGTGCCGGAGCCGCTGGTCCACCAGTGGTTCGTGGAGATGCTCCGCCGGTTCAATCTCTCCTTCAGCATTTTTGATGAGGCGCGGTGCGCGTCGCTTGAGGAACATCAACCCGACGCCAATCCCTTTCTGGAAAACCAGCTTGTCCTGTGCAGCGTCGATCTGCTCGCCGGAAATCATCACCGCGCCCTGCAGGCTCTTGAGGCCGGATGGGATCTGATGGTCGTCGACGAGGCCCACCACCTTGAGTGGAGTCGCGACGGTGCCGACCGGCGCTATCAGGTGGTTGAAGCCCTGGCCCGGCACATCCCGGCGGTCCTCCTGCTGACGGCCACGCCCCAGCAGCTTGGTCCCGAAGGACACTTCGCCCGACTCCGTCTGCTCGATCCCGACCGATACGCCGGACCAGAAGG
>CBFGQN010000286.1:0-5700 GCA_965650895.1 uncultured Ignavibacteria bacterium
AAGGGGACGGTTTGCCACAATGGAATCGATTTGCGTCATCGACACTCCCCGCCCCCCGGCCACGATTTCCTTTGCCCGGGCGAACTGCTCATCGATCACCGAGCTGATCACCGCAGCATACTCCGGCGACGTCGACTCCCGTATGAAGGGTTCGACGGCACTCTTGTACGTGCCGGCCCGCACCACGATCGGTTTGATGTTCAGTCTGTCCAGAAGCGGCTTGTAGTACTCGAGGACGATATAGGAACCGTTCAGCTCAACCGCACCGGAGAAGGGCATGAAGAGACTGTCGGCAGCCGAGGCAAGGATATATTCCGCCTCGCTGTAGCCGTCCTCATCCGGAACGGCATAAATGAACTTCCCCGATTTTCTGAACTCGGTGATTCCTCTGTTCAACGCCTCGATCTGGGAGATGCTGCCGGAAAACCCTTCGAGTTTCATCCAGACGCCCTTGATATGATCGTCCTCGGCCGCCTCCTCAAGCGCCCTCAGATAATCCCGAACGGTCGTAATCGAAAAGTCATCGAGGAAATCGCCGAACGACCCTCCGGTCACATACTCCGGTACGTTCCCCCGCAAGGGCATGACGAGGACCGAGTTCTCCAGCACCGTCGGTTCCGAATCGCCTGAAGCAAGCGAACCGATCAGGATCACAAAAAAGATGATGGAGATGATCGACACGCCGACAGTTCCGGCCATGAATCCGAGCATCGAGGCGACGAAGGTTTTTGCGAACGTCATCTCCCCCTTCTCTTTCTGCGGCCGCACGGTCCGGGGACGTGGTTCGTTCGGTGTCGGGTTCTGATCGAAAGTCTCCATAGTCTCAGGCTGTTAATCTGTTAGTAAATAGTTGCTTGGTTGAGTGGTTCAATGGTTTAATAGTGGCATGGTTGAGTGTGGTTCAATTCAGGCAAAGCCCTTCACCTATTGAACCACCCGACCATTGAACTATTCAACCACAAACCATAATCATATCCCCGACCCGCATCTCTCCCCCCCGAATTACCCGGGCATAGATGCGACTCTCCATGGGATATTTCTTGCTGTTGATTCTGTTGAAGTTTCCGTCGCTGAAGGAGGCGGCAATCGTCTTGCACGGGGTTGCGTAGTCGGTCAGCTCGATTCTGATGTCCTTGCCGATAGTCAGTTCCACCCCCGGCATCAGGTCTTCGGCATCAAGTCCGATCGTCGTAATATTTTCGCCGACCGAACCGGGGAAGATCGGATGTCCCTCCCGCTGCAATTCAAGAATCGTCTCCATCCTGAAGAGACAAAGATTTTGCAACGGACCGCCGTGATGCACCTTGTCGGCCTGGTCGTCAACCGTTATGCCGTTCAGGTCCACCTCGGCCCGGTGCATTCCCACCTTTGGAACGCCGCCGCCGGAAGCATTGATCTGAAAAACGTGAGCCATAGGTCAATTCAAAAGAGAAAGTCCAAAACGCAAGGGCGTGAGAGATCAGCTTCGAGCCGGGGACAGATCGTCGGCTCGACAGGATCATGCGCCTCCCCCTCTACCCGGAATCTTTCATTCGCAAATCGACGTTCGAACATCGAGCGCAGACTCGCTTCATTTCAATTCAAACATCGTTCCCTGTCCCAGTATTCCGCACGGATCCAGCACTCCCTTTACTCGCCGCATCTGCTCAATCCCCTCTTCACCGAACATCTGCTGCAGATAGGGACCTTTGATCTTTCCGATTCCGTGTTCGGCGGAGACCGTTCCTCCAAGCGTGAGGGCCTCCCCTACGAACCGATCATACAACTGTTTCGCCGTAACCGTCCGGCTCTCATCGGTCGGCAGGATATTGACGTGCAGATGACTGTTGCCGATATGCCCCCACGTCATGTTTGCCAGTCCGGATTCGGCCAGTTGTTCCCGATAGAACCGGTACATCTCCCTGAATCGGTCGTCCGGCACCCCCATATCCGTTCCGAACTTCCGGACGTGATGTTGTGCGATAAATTCAAATGCCGATGAGGGGACCGCATGTCTGAACCGGCGCATCCGTTCCTGATCGCTTTCGGTCAGTCCGAACCACGACTCGTCGACCAGCCGCGTGTGGCGCTCGATTACCCCGGCCCAGTCGGCAATCAAGGCATCTTCGGATGCCTCCGTCGTCTCCTGCTCGAACCAGACGGCTCCTCCTGCGGCGGTTTCAGGAATTGAGGGATATTGATCCCGGATAAAAGCCAGGGCGTGCGCATCGACAAACTCCAGAGCGCGTGCATCGAAGAGATCGGCCCCGTCGTTTGCTCGGTTGCTGCGACTCCGGTCACGCACTTCCTCAACAAAGTCCAGCATGTTCTCTTCATCATCAAAGAAGATGATGCCGCTGAAGAGTCGTTCCGGTTTCGGGATCAGACGGAGTTCGATCTGGGTGACGACCGCAAGGGTCCCTTCGCTTCCGATGAACAGATCCAGCGCATCCATATCGGGCCGGGCATAGTAGCCGGCGGCATGTTTGCTCGTGGCCGGCATCCGGTAGCGGGGAACCTGCAGATCCAATATCTCCGATTCGATCGGCAACCTCAGGTCATATCCAACAGCCCTGCATCCTCCCCGCTGCAGATCGATCAGATCTCCGTTGCTCCGCACAAGACGTGCCCCGCGGACCCAGTCACGGGTCGGTCCGTACTTGAAAGTGCGTGCTCCGGAAGCATTCGTCGAAAAATTCCCTCCTATCTGTCCGCCACGTTCGGTCGGATCGGGAGGATACAGCAGACCGAACGATTCGACCTCACGCTGCAGATCGTTCAGGATCACCCCCGCCTCAACAACCGCACGCTTCCCCTCCGGATCGATCTCAAGGATCCGGTTCATGCGGGAGAGGGAGAGAACGACGCCGCCGAACGGAATGCGTCCGCCGGCAAGTCCGGTTCCGGCACCGGAAACGGTAACCGGAATCCTGTTCGCCGAACATTCCGCAAGGATCTCTCTGACCTCATCTTCGGACTCCGGCAGGAAGACCCGTTCGGCCTCTCCTCCGGCAAGATTCGAAGCGTCGTTCAGATAGGGCCCGATCTCCGTCTGGTATACTTGTATTGCCATAACATCGCAATTGTGCAGAAGAATGGTGTGCAGCGTTCCGATTCGGCGGGAATCTCTACGGCGAGACACCGATCTCATCGGCCGCAAGGGTCTGCGCAGCCTGCTGGGGCGAAAGATCACGGGCAACGATCTGCGGCACCAACCCGGCAAGGAGAGCGTTTCGTTCATCGGTCCAGAACGACCGGTGAAGCAATGCTTCGGTCAATTCCCGCACACGTTCCTTTTCCCTGTGCGCACGACGGGCTTCGAACAGGTGATGCTCTACCATGAACCGGTGATGTCCGTCGATCCGATCGGCCAGCGTTTCGATCCCCTCCCCCGTCGTCCCGACCGTCCGGATCACATCCGGATGCCACTCCCCCTCGGCATGGGTGATCCGCATCGTCAGAATGGTTTTCAGCGCCGAGACGGCCTGATCCGATCCCTCGCGGTCGGACTTGTTCATCACAAAGAGATCGGCGATTTCCATCAGTCCCGACTTCATCGCCTGGATGGAGTCTCCCGATTCCGGCACAAGGACCACGACGGTCGTGTCGGCTGCGTCGGCCACGTCGAGTTCGGATTGTCCGACCCCGACGGTCTCCATAATGATGATATCGAATCCGGCGGCATCAAGCAGATCGGCCACATCCTGCGCCTTGATATTCAGTCCGCCGAGACTCCCGCGCGTTGCCATCGAACGGATAAACACCCCTTCGTTCATCGACTCCGACTGCATCCGGACGCGATCCCCCAGGATCGCCCCTCCGGTAAAAGGTGAAGTCGGATCGACCGCAATCACCCCCACTTTCTTTCCGGTTGAACGGTAGTGTGCGATCAGCTTCTGCGTGATCGTCGATTTCCCCGCACCGGGAGGACCGGTCACGCCGACGCGATACGCTCTGCCGGTATGTTTATATAGGGTGGAAAGGAGCGCAGTCCACCCCTGACGTTCATTCTCGATACGGGTGATTCCCCGTGTGACGGCCAGGCGATTTCCCTGGCGAATCAGCGCTGCCTGTTGTGTAATCTCTTCGGTGATGTCTTCCTTCATAATTCCGGACCGGTAACTCTTGCCGTTTTTACGGAGAGAAGTTACGGAACAGAGAGCAATTCGGAATTCAACCTGTACATGGAGAGAGACCGGACGATGACCTTTGTGGTCTCTTCGTGCCCTTTGTGTTTTTGTGGTACATCTGCAGAAGCGTCCTCTCCGCTCCGTTTTTGAATTTTGCACTTTTCCTTTTGAATCGAACTCCTTGTATCTTAGTTCTCTTCGCCACTTCCCGCCCGACACTCCGAACCGGGATGTGATGCTTCGGGGGGCGGTGGGTGCATCTTCTCAATTATTTGATTCTCGGTAGATATGTCCGATTTGCAGCAATTGATCGCTCAGGCCCGTTCCGTACGGGGTATCCCCTTTTCAGGACTGGAAACCGACTACACGTCGCTTGGCGATCTTCTTCTGGAACGGCGGGATGAAGCACCGGAAAAGATCTGGCTGGTCTGGTACGATGAAGAGGGAAACCTAACCGAGTTTACCCGGGGGCAGTTCTTCGATCTGGTCAATGCCACGGCCCGCTTTCTCCTGACCGAGGGAATCACGCGAGGTTCGCGCGTGGCGACGGTGGCCCACAACCATTGGGAGACCGTTGTCCAGTACTTCGCCGTCTGGATGCTCGGCGGAACGGTCGTTCCGATCAATGTCGGCGAGGATGATGAGCGGATCGTCTACATCCTGAACAACTCCGCATCGGCCCTGGCCTTCGTTCGGGCAGAATATCTGGATCGGATCAGAGGACTGTCACCGGAGCTTCCCGGGCTGCGGACTATCGTTGCGTGCGGTAATCTTGCCGGGCGGAAGGACGATACCGTCTGGTTCGAAAACTATAACGAGATTCTCCGCAACGGCACATCCGCCCCTCCTCTCCTCCCCCGCCGTCACTTGCTCGACAAGGAATGCCTGATCGTCTACACCAGCGGAACCACAGGAGCGCCGAAGGGAGTTCTTCTGACACACGGCAACCTGATCGCCGACGCCGACGGCATCTCCGCCTGGCACGGCATCACGCCCGACAGCCGTATGATGTGCGTGCTGCCGATCCATCACGTCAACGGAACGGTCGTCACGCTGGTGACGCCGATGTTCGCCGGAGGGAGCGTTGTACTGAACAGGAAGTTCCAGAGCGGGACATTCTTCAGTCGCATTGCCGACGAGGGGGTGGAAGTCGTCTCGGTGGTCCCTACTCTGCTTGCCTATCTGTGCAGTGCCGGAATCGACACGTCTTCTCTGGATCTCTCGGCTTTCCGTCACATCATCTGCGGTGCCGGTCCCCTCACCTGCGAACTTGCCGAGCGATTCGAGGAGCAGTACGGCATACCGATCATCCACGGCTACGGTCTTTCGGAGACCACATGCTATAGTTGTTTCTTGCCGACCGGTCTCTCCGATGAGGAGCGCCGCGACTGGCTGACGCGCCACGGATTCCCGAGCATCGGCGTACCGATCCCGCAGAACCGGATGGCGATTCACGACGAGCAAGGGAATGTCGTGCCTCCGGGAGAGCGGGGTGAGATCGTTATCCGCGGCCATAACGTGATGCCCGGCTACTACAACAACGAGGAGGCAAACAGAAATGCTTTCACTCATGGATGGTTCCGCAGCGGAG
>CBFGQN010000287.1:0-5683 GCA_965650895.1 uncultured Ignavibacteria bacterium
GTGGGGCGTTCATGGCAACCGGAGGTCCGATTGTTCCGGGGGAACCGGCAACATTTACCATCACAGCCGTGCCGGGTGATCGCCTGCAGATCGCGAAGATGTTCGTGCAGTCGAACGACTGGTTCTATGCGTTCGGTGGGGAGGGGCTTGATCTGTTCAACGGTGATGCGGCGATCAGCGGAGATGTGACCTCGAAGATCGTTCTGTATGATGCCGGAACCGAGGAGGATACGGCTCCCGGAACCGGACCGGACCAGAAGCCGGCGCAGGATGCCGATGCGGTCAATGTCGGTCCGGCCGACGACAACACGGCGATCCGTCCGGCAAGCGAGGACGGCTTCACGATCCCGGCCAACAGCCAGGTGATCCGCGTGACGGTTACGCCCGCCTCCTGAGATGATCGATGACCGGCCACATTATGCCGGATGTGAAGAGGAAGGGGAAAAACGGGATGATGAACATCCGGGGTCGGTGCCGAAGAGATGGGGCATCGACCCCGATTCGTCTTCGGGAAGAATTGTGAGGAACGGGACAGGAAGGTAATTTCGGGCAAGGGAAGAGACTTGCATCAGAAATCATAACCTTTTGCTGTTTCGTAAAGATCATAGAAAGCGTGAGTTCGAATCGGAGATGCTTCCTCACCTTGAGGTGCTCTACCGAACCGCCGTCCGGTTGCTTCGGGGTGATGCCGACGAGGCGAGCGATCTGGTGCAGGATACGTTCGCGCAGGCGTGGAAATCGTTCGACCGCTACCAGTCAGGGACAAACGCCCGTGCCTGGCTCTATGCGATTCTGATGAACAAGTCGCGCCACTACCATCGGAGGGCGGCCACCCGGAAGGTGATCCCCCTGAGCGATCACGGCGATGACGGGTTGCTGGATAAAGTCAGCAGCGAACCTCTCTCACTGGAACATATCGGCGATGAAGGAATTCTTGCAGCTCTCGACCGGCTCTCGGATGAACACCGGGAGGTGATTCTGCTGGCCGACGTGCAGGAATTTTCCTACAGGGAAGTGGCGGAAATTCTTGATATCCCGATAGGAACCGTGATGTCCCGTCTGAGTCGCGGACGGGCCGGCTTGCGATCCATGCTGGCAGGCTATGCCGAGGAGTTCGGCATCAACACGTCGAAAAAGGACTGAACGGGAATCGACACGATAGCAAACGCATGAAGGAGCTGATCCATAAATATCTCAGCGGTGAGACGACCCCTGAGGAGACAACATCGGTTGAGCAGTGGCTTGCCGAACATCCCGAGGCTGCACGGGAACTCCGCGAGATGGAGGAGATCCGGTCGGCTGTCCGCCGTGCCGTCGGGAACGAGTCTCTTCCGGGCGATCTTCGGGAGTCGGTTCTGAAGAAAACCGTCGGCTCCCGGGTGATCCCGATGAAGAAGGGGGGGAGTCTCTCTTCGGGGACGTCCTATCTCTACGCCGCCGTTGCGGTTGTCCTGCTGCTGGTGATCGGGTGGTTTGCGCTCCGTGCGCCGGAGGGGGATCCGACCGGAGGAGGAGAACAGATTGCCGCCGATCTGAAATCGGTACGGGAGGTACTGAATGTCGGCATGACCGATCATCTCCGCTGTGCGGTGACCTTCTTCAAGGGAGATGTTCCCGGATACACGCCGGAGAAGATGGAGAAAGAGCTGGCCAAAAGTGTTGAGGGACTGGAGGGAGATTTTACTCCGCTCCTGCCGGTGGTGCGGCAGAAGATCGATAACGGGGAATTGCTGGTGGCCCATAAGTGCCGGTTCGACGGACGGAACTATGTCCATATGATCGTCAAGAGCGATGTGGGGATGACCTCACTGGTGATTACCCGAAAGCGGGAGGGGGAGACGTTGGGAGATCGGGAGGGGAGTGTTCCGGGGCCCGAGGGGATTCCGATACATCATGTGAGGATGGAAGATTACGAGATTGCCGGCTTCGATACCGATCGGTTCCTCGTCTTCGTCGCCTCCGATCTGCCCGAAGACGTCAACCTCCGCTTTGCACAAACTCTTGCCGCTCCGGTGAGCGAGGTGCTGAAGAAGGTCTGAGTGCAGTGCCGTTGAGTGTTGCGTCGTGCAGGTGAAGTTCGGTGTGTCCGGTTGTTGAAAGCGAAACAAGTCGGCAATCACTTGGTGGTCCCTTCGTGTCCTTTGTGCCTTTGTGTTGATCCACCACAGAGACACAAAGAAATCACCAAGTCAAGTGTTGTCAGCCTCGACAAATTCCTCGATTCTTTCGGTCACCCTGCCGATCTCCCGGATCGATTCGACCAGTCTTCCCGGTATTTCCAGACTGTGTCCGGCCCCTTCAATCAGGATCGATTCTCCTCCGGTCGCCTCCAGCACTTCCGTCGCCGCCGTCGGATCGTAGTGCTCGTCTTCCGAACCGAAGACAAAGAGGGAGCGGGGTTTCTTCAGACCGATCATCTCACGAACCCTCTCGTGCTTTATCAAAGGGGTCAGCCAGACGCAGGTCGCTCCGGCAAGTCTGTTTTCCAGCTTCAGCAATCGGGCCATCGTCAGTGTGCCGAGGGACTTCCCGATCAACGTGATTCTCCGGTACTCTCCGGCGGCAAGTCCGGCACCGCAGAGGGCAAGCCCGTCGGTGACGATCGTCCGGGCCCGCTCGGCTTCACTCAGATGCCGAAAGCCCTCCAGGTCGGTGTAGAGTCTGTCGAGCATCAGGATTTCGGCTCCCAGTTCTCCGAGCATCCGGGCCGGATAGTAGAGCACCGGAAGATCGAGGCCGTAGGCAAATCCGGGGAAGACGATCGCCAGGTGGTCCGAGCCCTTCTCCTGCCGGACAAATCGATGGGGAAGAGGCCGGTCATCGTGGCCGATGATGTCGAGTCGGTCAAGCGTCATGGCATGATGCGGTTAACGGGTTCGGATGTGCGGTTATCGTGATGGACTCTTTCTATTCTAACGTCGGTACATCTTCTCGTCGTCGAACGGAGGTAGTCCCTCTTTCGGTTCCAGTGTGGATGCCCCCTCAATGTTCTGCGCCAGACGTTCCAGCAGAGCGGTCTCCTTCTCCAGTCCGGCATCGAACAGCGTCATGTTCTCCAGATCGACCAGAGCCTGGGCACGGGCGATTGCGTCAAGGGCTTCTTCCTTTTTCCCTTCGGAGAAGAGCGTGCATCCCTCGCGCAGACCGAAGTAGACGTTGGTCAGGGCGACGGCGATGCGCATCCCCTCATGCGTGTAGAACTGCACACCCGGCTTCAATGCCGTTTTTGCTTCGTGACGAAGCGTCGTCCGGCTCGTGCGTGAGGTTCCGTCGATGTCGATGTAGCTGAGGGAGCCGTCGGCCAGCAGATCTCCCTGTCCGAGACTGAGCGGGGCGTCATCATCCCGTTCGTAACGCAGAACGATTGCTCCCCGGTTCGATGAGAAGAAGACCGTCGGCACGTGCAGTTCCGCGTCCCGGTCGCCCGGCTTCCAGGTCGGCAGTCCGTAGACGGCCGTCAGTTTCATCCCCTCCGGCGTTTTGATGTTGACGCGAAGGTCGTAGACGACCGGCGTCACCAGATAATCGAATTCCTTTTCGAAGACGTTGGCGATCTTTTCCGGTGTCTCCAGGAAGAAGAAGTTTCCGCCCCGAAGCTGCGAGATGTGGTAGATCAGTTCCTGTCCGAAGTTCAGCCCGACGCCGAATGCCGTCAGGCCGATTTCCTCCTTTGCATAGCGTTCGGTGATCGTACGGAAGCTGCCGGAATCGGTCCGGCCGACGTTCGGTCGGGCGTCGGTGAAAAGCATCAGGCGTTTCTGATAGCCTTTCTTTTGTTCCAGACCGGCAAGCTGATCGAAGCCGACCGTCAGTCCCGCCTCGATATTTGTCCCTCCGTCGGCCTCAAGCGAATCGATCGCCGCCAGAATTGCCTTCCGGTTCTTCACTTCCGTCGGCTTCAGCAGAAGCTCCGCCTCATTGTTGAAGGAGATCAGAGAGATCACGTCATCCGGACCGAGCTTCTCCACCAGCGAGCGAAGCGCCTGCTGTACGGCCTTCATGCTCGCCCCCTTCATCGAACCGCTTCTGTCGATGACGAGTGCAAGCTGGAGATTCGGACGACGGAAATCTTCGGGTTTGATGCCGGAGGTCATCCCGAGATGGAGGAAGAGTGCCGGCTGCTTTGTGTCGGCCGCCGGAGCGAAGCCGTAACCGAGGGAGAGGCAGAGTTTGCCGTCGCAATCGGCGGTCGGCGTCGGGATGTCGTGCTCGCTGTAGAGTCCTTCCGGAGAGAAGTCGATGAAGTTCGGGATACGCCCCGATTCGATCAACTGCCGCGCATAGCCGATATCCTGTGCTCCGCCGACGGTGGCTCCGAGAGCTCCCGCAGATGGAGCCGCCGAGAGGGGCATGGCGCCGTATCCGGCGTTGGCCCGTCCCCCCTGGAAATACAACTCCTGAGATTGAGGAGGAGGTGGTGGCGGTGGAAGCCTCTTCGCCGTATCAACGTTCGCCGTATCGCCGCCGTTCTGTGCCGACAGTGTGTCGACTCCGGCGACAAGTCCGAGCAAGAGAACAAGAAGTCGGGCCGCTCGTCTGATCATCATATTCGTGCTGTTCATGCTATTCATGTTCATTGTCATTGCCGGTTTCCGGTCCGTTATCCGGCCATGTATGCCGTCGGTTCGGCAACCGGAGTTGAAAATCGTCAATCGTGCGGGGGATTCCAAGGGATTCCGTCAGCACACTCGCTTCGTCACAGTTCGGGGCGGGATTCGTCGTGAACCGGGCGTTCGGGTTTGTTCCGGGGTGTCGTAACGACGGAGGTTTTCCCCGATGTAACGCAAATTGCATTGCACGAAGAGAGGGGGAGGTGTACATTCCCGGAATGCAGGGAGTTCCATGACATTTATCGCTGTGCCATGCCTGTGCTTCACCACATACGTATCGGTATCCTCCTGGCGGGGATCGGAGTCATTCTGTTTGATGGCTGCAAGAGCAGTAAGACGGCGGTCGATCCGGAGATGCTTGCCGCGCTCAAAGGGGGAGAAGTCGGAACCGGGCCGGATAGCTCTTTGGGGAACGTAAGGGTTGTACAGATGCAGATGGGGCGTGACGGCAAAGGTTATCTGCCGGAATGGGATGATTACCCCGGAGCGACCGACATCTATCCGAATACCCTCTACTCCGGTCCGAATGTGGTGACGGTACGAAACGACAACGGCATATCAAGCATCGCCGTTCGTTCCGGAACGGATGATGTGAAGTGGTCGGTGGAGGGGGACGGTGTCCTTTCGGATTGTCCGACGGAACATGACCTTGTGGTGAATGTAGGAACGGTGACCAGGTTTGCACAGATTCTGGTTGAAGTGGTGGATTGTCATCAGAATGAAAATGCGGAGTGGGTCCAACTGCAGAACCGAATCTGGACGCTTGATCGGATTAATTTTCCTGACGTCCGGGTCGGCGAGAGGGCATGCAGACCGTTTCGCATTACAATTACAGGGTGGAATCCCGTTGCCGGTTCCTACATTCTCGATTCAATCTCATTCCCCCCCGGTCTCCCCCTTGAAGTGGAGGAGGAACTGGAGTTCCCGGTCGCCATCAGCGAGGGTGGTCTTTTTTATACGGTCTGCTTTACCGGACGGGTCCCCGGCGACTATACATTTCCGGTTACTACGTGGATGCGACGCGACCAACCGGCGGGAGGCTATACAACCTATGCGATTGCCGATACCGGACA
>CBFGQN010000288.1:0-5665 GCA_965650895.1 uncultured Ignavibacteria bacterium
AGTACCGGATCGATCTCCACGAAATGTCCGGAAGTCTGCTGCGACGCTACAGGATCAATCTGGAGGCGGGGAAGCACTACCGGCTGTTCCTGACCGGGATGGAGCTTGACGATCTTTCTCTTCATGCTCTTTCATTGCTCGATACCGGAGCGGTCGGTTCGCTTCCTCAGGGGGAAATCGTGCCGATCAATGAAGTCGGCGGTACCATCCGGATCGTCAATCTGCCGGGATCGGGCCGGATCGTCAACGGTCTGATTAACGGGAACGGAAATGGGATGATGGAGGGGATTGGCGAGGGAAAGG
Source organism: uncultured Ignavibacteria bacterium (assembly GCA_965650895.1). Classification (GTDB taxonomy): domain Bacteria; phylum Bacteroidota; class Ignavibacteria; order OLB7; family OLB7; genus JAGWAZ01. Next base: position 304 of record CBFGQN010000288.1, read on the forward strand.
CAAGCGGCGGGGCATCGGTCCATGATGGAGACGAGATCGACATCAGAGACAAGGGAGGAGAGACGCTCGACGAGTTCGAGATCGACGTCGAGCCGAAAGGGGTCACCTCGATCTTCGTTGTTCCCGGTTCCGCTCCGTTGAACGAGGTCCGGACAATCACGCTCGGTACGCCCTATCTTCCGGCATCGCTTCTGGGAAGCGATGCGCGCCTCCGTCTTCTGAATCTTGAGGAGGAGGCCGGTCCGGTTGATATTACATTCCAGTCAGGTTCGACGATCGAGGTGATCGGAAACATCGGCAGCGGCGAGGCAAGTCCGTATTCCCGGATGCCTGCCGACGAAGTCACGATTCTGTTGACGCGGCACAACACAGGAGATACTATCCTGACGACATCTCTCAGACCGACGCGGCAGACCGCAAACACGCTGATCTTCACAGGGAGCGTGGCCGACGGCACGGCGCAGCTTGTTCAGGTGCAGGATGATCCGGTCGGCACGCAGGATGTCAGGATCCTTCACAGCCTTTCAAGCGTCCCTTCGGAATCCGTTGTCGCGGGCGTTTCGATTCGTCCCCATCCGCTTGAGGGGAAGGGAACTCTTGTCTTCAACCTGAAGGAATCGTGCGATGCAACGGTTGAGCTGTTCAATGCGCAGGGAGCGTTGGTCAAACGATTGATCCGGCAGCGCCTCGTTGCCGGAGATCAACTGATCGAACTCGACACCGAAGCGCTCCCCGCCGGAGTCTACACCCTTGCGCTGGTTTGCGGTTCGGAGCGGGTGTCAGTGCAGAAGATAATAAGAGTGAATGAGTGAGAGAGTGCATGAGTGTATGAGCAGGACTGCGGTAGCCGTCGGTCTTTAGCCGACGCCGGGATACCCGGAGCGGAACGAGACTTCCCAAACGAAATCGAAGCGCAGAGAATTCTATCACATATAGAGTTATAGAAGTCGCAGTTCTCTGAAAAGAGATCACCTGTGAGAGAATAACCACAAAAACACCAAGGGCACAAAGAATCACCAAGGGGGCTTCCTCCCCTGTATCATCCTTCATGCGCCGACTCTATAAAATCACATACACACGGCAGACCTCTCAAAGCTCATCTCCCAAAGCTCAAAGCTCACAGCTCATCTCTCAAAGCCTCCGGCTGACCGAACATGTGCCGACCGATTATCTGCGGCAAAGCGAAAGGGGAACGATCGGCGGTTCTTGATTTGTTCCTTCCTCCACCGTATCCTTGTCGATTCCGTTTCGTAGAGCGTCCCCGTTGTCGATTGCGGAACCGACATTCATCGACGAACGGTTCCATCATTGAACTTCTTATCGTTATGGCACAGCATCTGAAAATCCTCGGTATTCTCACACTGGTCTATCACGGCCTTTCGGCTCTCGTCGTTCTGGTGATCCTCCCGGTGTTCATGGGGGTGAGCCTCCTCGCCGACAGTCCGGAAGCGGCCGGGGTGTTGGGAGGGATCGGTGTCGTTATCACGGTCGTTGTTCTGATTCTGACGCTTCCCGGCATTATCGGCGGGATCGGTCTGCTGAAGCGGCGATCCTGGTCGCGCATCCTTGTGCTGATCGCCAACGCACTTCATATCCTCAGCTTCCCTCTTGGAACGGCCCTCGGCGTCTACTCCTTCTGGGTGCTTCTGAAGGAGGAAAGCATTGAGATTCTGGAAGGGGGAGACGGGTTCGCATGAAGATCGGTCACGCACATCTGAAGGTGAGGGATCTGGAACGATCCCTCCGGTTCTATCAGGATGTGTTCGGCCTGAAACTGCGTGAGCGGCTCGGCGGCTTCGCATTTCTTTCGGGGACCGATATGCACCATGAGATTGCCCTGCAGGAGGTGGGACCGGATGCGCGGCTTCCGGGACGCTACGATGTTGGACTCTTTCACGTCGCCTTCGAGGTGCCGGATCGGGAGGCTCTTCGGGAACGGTATGAGTATCTGCGGGAGCAGGGTGTCCCGGTCATCGCGGTCGATCACCGCATCAGCCTTGCGATCTACTTCAGCGATCCCGACGGGAACGGACTGGAGATCTACTGCGATACCAGAGACCGGATTGACGGGGCGGAGGTGTGGCAGGGGAAGGATCGGGTGGTGAGAGAATTGTGATCCGCTTGCTGTTGGGCAGGAAAAACAGTACACGGATGCAACGGATCGGGACGGATTGACGCGGATCAAATCAGTACCCCTCCGTTATAATCCGTCCGATCCGTGTACCATTCTCACCGAATCGCCTGCCCGCCCGATACCGCCGTCGTGAACCTCAACTCCGGTTCCCCTCCAGTCTCTCCGCCAGCTTCCGCACCATCCCTCCGAACCCGCCGTTGCTCATCACGATGACGAGGTCTCCCGGCTTTGCGGTTGCAACGATATGATCGACGATGGCCGGCGCATCCGGAAGGAACCGTGCCCCGGCTCCATGTGCCTCGATGTCCTTCACCAGTCGCCCGGTGTCCAGTCGTTCCGCCGGGGGGAGCTCGTCCAGTCGGTCGATCTGCGCCAGCGTCACGTCGTCGGCATCGCCGAAGCAGTCGGCAAGTTCCTGCTGGAAGACGTTCCGCCGGGTGGTGTTGCTTCGGGGTTCGAAGATCGCCCGGATGCGCCGTTCCGGATACCGGGTCCGAATCGCCCGCAACGTGCCGGCAATTGCCGTCGGGTGGTGAGCGAAATCGTCGTAGAGAAGCACGTCGTTCCACTCGCCGATCTTCTCAAGTCGCCTGCGCGTGTTCCGGAACGAGCCGAAGGCCTTCGCAATCTCTTCATAAGAGATGCCGAGATGCCGGGCGATCCCGCTCACACCCAGAACGTTTCGCACGTTGAACTCACCCAGCAGCGGTACCGCCAGCCGATGCTCGGTCTCTCCGTTGCGGACCACATCGAACTCCGTCCCCTCATCGCTGTAGGTAATGTCTGCCGCCCGGAGTTCGCAGCCTTCGCCGAGTCCGACCGTGAGGACCGGCGTGAAGGCGTTGCGGATCACGTTTCTCACGTTGGGGTCATCCCCGTTGGCCACAATCAGTCCGTTCTGCGGTACGATGTTGACCAGGCGCCGGAAGGCAAGAAGGATCTCGTCGAGCGAACCGAAGATATCGGCGTGATCGAACTCGATATTATTGATCAGAAGAACGGTCGGCAGGTAGTGAAAGAACTTCGAGCGTTTGTCGAAGTATGCCGTGTCGTACTCATCTCCTTCCAGGACGATATACTCGCTCCCGGCCCGGTACTGCCATCCCGCATCGAAGTTCCGCGGCGCCCCTCCCACCATGAAGTTCGGTTCCAGTCCGGCCGACTGCAGCACCCACGCGGTCATCGCCGATGTGGTCGTCTTGCCGTGCGTGCCGGTCAGGACAATGGAGGTTCGTCCCCGGATCACCTCTTCTTTCAGCAACTCCGGCAGCGAGGTGTAGCGCAGCCTGCGGTTCAGTGCCGTTTCCAGTTCGGCGTTCCCTCGCGAGAGTTTGTTCGCAACCACCACCAGATCGGGAGCCGGTTCCAGATTTTCCGGACGAAATCCCTCGATGATGTCGATTCCGGCATCGGCCAGCAGGTCGCTCATCGGCGGATAGATATTCTCATCACTTCCGGTGACCTTGTGTCCGGCCGCCCGCATCATCAGGGCGGTGTTTCCCATTGCCGTGCCGCAGATTCCGATGAAATGGATATGCATTTGAGTTGTGAGTGTATGAGTGCGTGAGTGTGTGAGTTCGTAGAGTTTATAGAGTTCGTAGAGTGGGGGGTGGGGATTGGTTGCGGATGGTTCGGATCATTTCCTTGACTGTCGGGTGGTCGGGAAGGATGATGTCGGTGATGCCGTGGTCCTGCAGAGTCCGGGCAGTTGTGTGACCGAGGGCTGCGAAGCGGAGGTCCGGAAGTTGTTCGGAACGTTCCGGCATCCTGTTCAAAAGACTGAAGAAGTTCTCGACCGCCGAGGGAGAGAAGAAAAGGATGATTGTTCCCCTGTCAATGCGGTCCCGCAATGCCCTCATGCGATCAATGCTCTCTTCCGGAAAGACCGGTTCATACAGCGGCAGCTCGATTATCTCGAATCCCTTCCGCTTCAATCCCTCAACCGTCTCCTCCCGCCGGACTCTGCTGCAGGGATAGACCACCACCCTGTCCCCCTCGACCTCCTTATCCCCCTCGACTATCCCCGCTCCCGACTCCGCCGTCACAATCACCGGTACTTCCGGCTCGCTCTGACGGATCATCATTGCGCTCCGTTCTCCCACACACATATACCCCCGCACTTCCAATCTGCCGATCCGCTCGACGTTCCGGCGCAATGTGATCCAACGCTCGGTCCCTTTCCTGCTCGTCAGCAGAACACGTACACTGGAAATCCGGTCCGGAAGGGGAGATGGATCGAACGGCAGGTCTTGAATCCTGATCATCGGCAGGGAGAGGGCCTCGATCTCCTCGGCTTCAAACAGTGGAGCAATGCGGCGGTTGTCTTCTTCTTCCCGCGTGAGAATGACGGTCGGCATGTCTCTATCCTTCTCCTTCGGTGTCCGGGGCGAACGACATCCGGTTGAAGAGATTCATCTGTGCGGCGGAATCGGGAACGATATCGGGAAAGAGTCGGGCGATCCGTTCGGCCGAAACGCTTGCCAGCTCCATCGGTTCCAGTTTGCCGTAGGTCTCGCCGTAGATACGTCCTCGTCCCATCATCTCGTTCAGACTGATGCCGTTCAATGCTCCCCAGAGGGCGACGCGGAGAGGATAATTGTCGACGAGTCGCCGGGCAAGGGCCGGGCGGGGATACATCATCAGATAGATGTTCGGTGCAATTGCCTTCGAGTGGTTCAGGATGAACCGGAAGGGGGCGTCCTCCCCGCCGACTCCGTCGCCGACCTCTCCCCGGCCTACATAGGCGCAGAGATAGGGGGCCGGAGGACGACGTTCCTGTGCATACCAGGGGGTGCGCCGACTGCAACTGTAGCGTTCGGGGACGCCACGTTCCACCCCTTTCTCCAGATAGCGCATCAGGGAGGGAAACTTCTCCCTGATCTCCCATTCCGGCAATGGACAATCAAGCAGAAAGAGCTTGTTGTCCATGATCGGATGCCCTTCGGGGTCTGCCACGATCTCCAGATCCGGCAATGTGTGCGGACCGGGGAAGATCGGACGAAGAAACTCCATCGGCAGGTCGTGGGCCAGCGCCTCGATCGGCGTCACGAGGAAGAAGTCGTTGTCCCCGGTCTCCACACCTCTCTTGATCGTGAAGAAATCACCGAGCGTATATCCTTCTCCTCTCCCGGTTTCCACCCTCTCCTTTGCCTGGTTTGCGGTCTGTCCGGTCGTGACGACCGATGCTTCTCTGGGACTGTTCATGGCATTGCGGTATACCGTCTCAAC
>CBFGQN010000289.1:0-5584 GCA_965650895.1 uncultured Ignavibacteria bacterium
CAACGACACCTACACGATCCAGTTGAACGACGTGATCGACGGGTTCAGCTTCGATGTGGAAGCTCTCTATATCGCCCGGAAACTCGGCTATTCGATCAAGGAGTTTCCCGTCCACTGGTACAACGACGAACGCTCGACGCTGAACCCTGTGACCGATGCGATCCGGATGTTCCGGGAATTGCTGAAAGTCCGGTCGCTCCACCGGGGAGAGTTCAGAAAGTAGAAGAGAAAGGGAAGGAAGGGGGGACCGCATCATACCATGTATACGTTTCAGGCTCTGCTCCGGCGGATGCAACGCTCAAACACCAAGTTCCAGGTTCAATGAACTATCGTACACTCAACAAGGTCTTCGCCGCCACGGTTTTTCTTGTGGCGATCATCACCTACTGGTTGACTCTTCAGCCGTCGGTTCCGTTTTGGGACTGCGGCGAGTTCTCCGCCGCTGCGATGTGGCAGCAGGTTCCTCACCCTCCGGGCGCTCCTCTCTGGCTGCTGGTGGCGAAGTCGTTTGAACTTCTGTTGCCGGGGGATCCGGGACATAACTTCAATCTGTTTGCCGCTCTCTGTTCGGCCTTCGCAGCGATGTTCGCCTACCTGATAGCGGTCAATGCCATCGAGCGTTTCCGGCCGTACGATCCGGAGCGACCGGCATCGGATTATATCTCCACCTATGGTGCGGGACTGATCGGTGCGCTGGCTTTTGTCTGGAGCGATTCGAACTGGTTCAACTCGGTCGAGTCGGAGGTCTATTCCGCCGCAACGCTCCTGGCCACTCTGGCGATGTGGATGATGATGAAATGGGACCAGCAGGCCGAGAGACCGGGGCATGAACGGTGGATACTTCTGATCGCGTACGTTCTCGGCCTTTCAATCGGCGTCCATCTGCTGGCATTGCTTGTGATCCCCTCGGTTGCGCTGACGATCTATGCCCGCAGCTACAAAAAGATTTCCGCGCTCGGAGTTCTGGTCACTATTGCGGTTACCGGCATCTCGTTCTATGTTCTGTATACATCAACACTTTCCTGGATACCGCAGCTCTACTCCGCCACGGCCATCGGCGGGATGGTCTTCCTGTTTGCTCTGCTCGGACTTGCAGGTTGGGCCTTCGCAAACAAGAAAGGCGTGGTCTTCCTCGCCGCTGCTTCCTTTTCGCTGGTGATTCTCGGCTACACCACCTATACCCAGATTCTCGTCCGCTCGGCTGCTCATCCGGTGATGAACGAGAACGAGCCGGACACCTTCAGCGAGCTTGCCCGCTATCTCGGACGCGAACAGTACGGAAGCCGTGCCCCCTGGCCCCGCCGTCACGACCACATCCGGGGGGGGTATTACGAGCGTGCGCTCTCGGAGTACGGACCTCTTCCCAGACCGGTCGGTCAGAACCCGGACGGGTCGATCGAGTGGGACAACATTGATAGGGGTGCGGAACTGGGCTACATGATCAAGTACCAGATGGGGACGATGTACTTCCGCTATCTGGCCTGGAACTTCATCGGTCGGACCAGCGACATGCAGGATGCCGGCGTTTCGGTCTTCGGCAAAGCTTCTCCGCAGGAGCGGGCCAGTCTGATCAGACCGACCGGTGCCGAGGATGTCTTCCCGATCACATTCTTTGCCATCCCTTTCCTGCTCGGCCTGTTCGGCATCATTGTCCATTTCCGGCGTGACTGGAAGATGGCCACGATTTTCATGACCGCCTTCCTCCTGTGGGGGGTGCTGATGGCCCTGCAACAGAACCAGCAGGAACCGCAGCCGCGCGAGCGTGACTACTTCTACACCGCCTCCTTCATGGTCTTCTCCATCTGGGTCGGATTCGGCGCGTTCGGTCTGGCCGAGGCGTTCGGCAGGAAGGGCGTATTGAAGCAGGAGAATGATGAAGAGGGGGGCCGACCCGTCGCTTCAGGTCTGAATGTCGGTGTGGCCGGAGCGGTTCTGGGGGCCTGTCTTCTGGCCGCCCCGGTGCTGATGGCGGTCAACGGATGGGAGCTGCACGACAGATCGAAGAACTGGCTCCCGTGGGATTATGCCTACAACCTGCTGCAAAGCTGCGACACGAACTCGATCCTGTTCACCAACGGGGACAATGACACCTTCCCGGTCTGGTACCTGCAGGATGTCGCCGGAGTCCGGCGTGACGTTCGGGTGGTCAATCTGGAGCTGGCCCAGACTCCGTGGTACATCACGCAGATGAAACTGGAGCCGACCTGGAATGCCCCGCCGGTGCCGATGACGTTCAACGAAATTCAGATCAGGGACAAGGGGGACGGACGGAACGAAATCAATCCGGCCCGGGGAGAGCCGACGAACATTACGCTGCCGATACCGGCCGATGTGATGACGTGGGCGACAAACGGAACGGTGACCACCGCCGGTGAGTTCCGGTGGAGATACACCCCCAGCGAGGGGAACGTCTTCTCGCCGAAAAACCAGATCGTGCGGAGTATTGTGGAACAGACCGCACGCGAGGGTTGGAAACGTCCGATCTACTTCTCACTGACGACCGGCTACGAGTATGCCGGACTGGATCCCTATCTCCGTCAGGAGGGGATGGCCTTGCGGGTGATGCCGGTGGATCAGAAGGGACAGATCTACGATCTGGAGATCATGCGAAAGTGTCTGATGGAGACGCTGCCGGGAGACGAGTACTACGTCGATCAGCATTACGGATTCAAATTCCGCAATCTGAACGATCCGGATGCGCACTTCCTGGGGCAGGACGATCATCGCCGTCCGATCAACTTCTACTACCATCAGCTCTACATCCGCTTTGCCGAGCAGTTGCTCTATCACGAGGGGGATCGACAGGGGGCGATCGCCGCGCTGGATAAAATGGTGGAGACCATTCCGCCGACCCGGTTCGGTCCGCCGATTCCGTATCTCCCCTACATGGAGGATTACGGTTTCCTGACGAAGATCGCCGAACTCTATCGGGATGCCGGGGCGGTGGAGAAGGGACGGGAATGGGCGCAGAAGGCGCTGGATGATCTGAATGAGATCGCTGCGAGTGGAACGCCTCCGCGGTACGATCCCCGCAACACGCAGGATTACACGATCGCCCAGGTCCGGGCCAAGACTGCCGCAATCCTCGGAAACTATGCCGAGGCGTTGAACGCCTACGAACAGGTTCTGAAGGAGCGGGGGAACGACCCGATGGCCCAGGTCGAACGGGAGGCGGTCCGGATCGAGGAAGCCCTCTCGAAAAACGATTCGGCCACCGCACGAAAGCTGATGCAGGATGCTCTGGCAACCTACGGTTCGAATCTGGACCAGCGGGCGCGAATCCTTCTGAGTCGCTTCCCCTTCCTGGCCGGAAACGCCGCCGCTTCCGATCAGGACAACACGGAAGTTGCGACCGGAGCCGACATCGATACGGATACGACGCAACGGTAGCGGTCAACATACAGTGCGACAGGAAAACGGCACGTCACTGCTTAGCGGGGCGGGCCGTTTTTTTGTTGAATAGTTCACATCGTTGAATGGTTGGTAGTTGAGGGGAAAAATCAGGAGTCGAGAGTCGGAGTCAGGACGGGCTGGTTTTGCGGGGTTTGTTGTTGAATAGTTGAGAGGTTGAATGGTTGGAGAGAGGGAGGTCAGGAGTTGAGAGTCGGGAGGGCTGATTTTATCTGGCTTGTTTTTGTTCAATAGTTGAATGGTTGGAGAGAGAGAGGTGAGAATCGAGAGTCAGGTGGGGGTCATGCCGGGTTCTCCTCAACTTCTTGTGTTCCATCGGAATTCCGATAATCGAACCATCTCACCATTCAACCAACCTCACCATCAACCACATCCGACTTCCCCGGCTGCATCACACCGATACATCCACTTCCCCCTTGTCAGTCGGGGGTAGCACCGTATATTTGCCGTTCGTTTGAACCGGGCCGGTCGGTCGGCACGTGTTCTGCGGGTCAGGTAATCAACTTTGGATGTTCGACAAGTCGCAATTGGCGACTCCGGGAAATGCCGAATTTCAAGATCGTATCAGGACGCTCCAATCCGGCGTTAGCAAAGAGGATAGCCGTCGAATCGGCCACATCGCTTGGTGCGGTTTCGATCAGGAATTTTTCCGACGGCGAACTCTGGGTGAAATACGACGAGAATATTCGGGGTGAGGATATTTTCATCGTCCAGTCCACCCAGCCTCCGTCGGATAATCTGATGGAGCTGCTGATGCTGATCGATGCGGCCCGGCGGGCATCGGCCAAGAGAATTACCGCGGTGATTCCCTATTTCGGCTATGCACGGCAGGATCGGAAGGATCAGCCCCGGGTGGCGATCACCGCCAAACTGATCAGCAACCTGATCACCGAGGCCGGAGCCGACCGGGTGATAACGATGGACCTGCACGCGGCACAGATTCAGGGGTTTCTGGATATTCCGTTCGACCATCTCTACGCATCGCCGGTGCTGACGCGCCACATGCAGGGATCGGATTTCGGCGATCTGGTGGTCTGTTCTCCCGATACCGGAGGATTGAAGCTGGCCCGTGCCTACGCCAAGCGGTTCCGGACCAGTCTGGCCTTCATCGACAAGCGTCGGCCGAAGCACAATGTGGCCGAGGTGATGAACATCGTCGGTGAGGTGGACGGGAAGAACATTCTGCTGGTGGACGATCTGATCGATACCGCCGGGACGTTCACGAATGCCGCCCGTGCCCTGAAGGAGAAGGGGGCAAGAAAGATCTGGGGGGCCTGTACGCATGCCGTGCTGAGCGGCGAAGCGTACGAACGGATCGAGGAGGCCCCGATTGAAAAAATTCTGGTGACCGATACGCTTCCGCTGAAACGGGAGTCGAAGAAGATCGTGGTCACCTCGGTCGCCTCGCTCTTTGCCGAGGCGATCCTCCGAACCCACAGCAATCAGTCGATCTCGAAGCTCTTCGACGTATAGCCTCGGGATTGTTCGGGGGGACCTGCCGGGTTCTCTCCGGTAAAAACTTGACAACCGATCACGTTCATTAATCACGTACTTAATAGAAGGAACCGAAGCTATGAGCGACATTACACTTGAAGCGAAGCGGCGCGAAGCGGGACGCAGCAATGCCCGTGCGCTCCGCCGTCAGGGCGTTGTGCCCGGCGTCTACTATTTCCACGGCGAAGATTCGATCCCGCTGGCTGCACACGAGCTGGCGCTTCGTCCGCTGATCAACACTTCCGAATCCCATCTGGTGAACCTGAAGCTGGACGACGGCTCGGAGAAGCTCTGTATCCTGAAGGATATCGACTTCGATCCGATCACCGACCGTCCGGTCCATTTCGATCTCCTCGGCGTTGCTGCCGGAGAACTCATGAAGGTCAGCGTTCCGGTTGCCCTCCAGGGGCGCGCTGCGGGGCAGACCGAAGGGGGCGTGGTGCAGCACATCCTTCACGAACTGGATATCGAAGTACTGCCGAAGCACCTGCCTGAGCATATCGAAGTTGATATTTCCGGTCTGAATATCGGCGATTCGGTTCACGTTTCGGATATCTCCGTCGAGAACGTCACGATCCTCAACATACCGGAGGCGACCATCGTCTCGATCAGCGCACCGCGCGTCGGCAGTGATGAGGAAGAGGGACTTGAGGGGACCGAAACGATGGAACCCGAGGTT
>CBFGQN010000290.1:0-5582 GCA_965650895.1 uncultured Ignavibacteria bacterium
GGATGAAGAGATGCTCGAAGAGGTGGACGACCTGACGATTCAGGACTTCTACAAGGAATTCACCGACTACATGGCGGCCCTGAACGACGAAGTCTACGTCACCGACAACGGCATCGACATCCAGCTCGCCATGGAGGGATTGATGGAATGGCTGGGGACCCGCTACCTGTTCGGAGGGACGACAAAGAGCGGTATCGACTGCTCGGCTTTCACGCGAACGATGTACCGGTGCGTCGGCTACCAGCTCCCCCGGACGGCCGCCGCACAGTGGGATGCAAGCGAGGACGAGATCGCCTACGAGGAACTGCAGTTCGGAGACCTGGTCTTCTTCAACACCCGGAGCGCCGTCTACGTTTCTCACGTCGGCATGTATCTTGGGAACGGCATGTTCGCCCACGCATCAAGCCGCAACGGCGTCACCGTCTCGTCGCTGGAATCGAACTACTACTCCACCCACTTTATCGGCGCCCGCCGCTATGACGTGGCCGCAGCACTGCTGGAGGCCGAAGAGGGAGAAGATGTCGCCCAGATGTCGGCACCGCAGGCCGGGAACGCAACGGAGACCGCAAACTGAAACTTCTTCCTGCAGTAAGAAGCGGGGAGAAGGCGGGGAGACGGGATCCCGAGACGGAATCACGCAGGAGAGAAGGATGAAAGGAGAAGAGAGATCATGCACGTTCTCGAACACAAGAGAAAGAAGTACTCGCTGACGAACGACGGAACGCTTGAACTTTTTTTTCTCGGCACGGGGACGGCATTCTCCCATCGTCTGGGGCACACGAACTTTCTGATCGTCAAAGGGGAAGATCATCTGCTGGTCGACTTCGGGACGGCCGGACCGGAACGACTCCGATCGGTGGCCGGTCTGGACCCGAACGACATCCGCATCTTCCTCCCCACCCACGCCCACGCCGATCACATCGGCGGTATGGAGTACCTGACCGTCTGGAACCGCTATGTGAGGAGGAATACCGATCCGGCAAATCCCCGACTGAAGGTTGTCGTCACCGAAGAGTTCGCCCGGGAATTATGGCGGATGACCCTGCGGGGAGGACTTGGATTCAACGAGACGGGAATGGACGGAAGGGACGAGCTTTTCGGAACGTACTACGAAGTCATTCATCCGGAAGCCCTGCCCGATACGGAACGGGAGACATGGTCGGTTCAGGTCGGATCGATCCGTCTGGAACTCTTCCGGACCCGTCATGTGCTGGGGAGCGCAGCCGACGACGGTATGGGTTTCCGGAGCCACGGTCTCTTCATCGACGATCGCATTTTCTTTTCGGGAGATTCGGCCTTCGACCCCGAACTGATCGGCCTCTACAGCAACCGGGCCGAATTCTGGATCCATGATGCCGGCATCTACACCACTCCTCTCCACGCATCGCTTGAAGAACTGCGGAGTCTGCCGGAAGAGATCAGACGGAACATGCTGCTGGTGCACTATCCGGAGGGGGCCGAGGAGATTCCGGTGCCGGACTTTCGTGGATGGGTCGACTTCGGTCTGCGATATATTTTCGACTGATCTTCCACTCCGAGCGCCCGGCTCATCGCAATGGCCTCGAACTCTTCGGCTCTCCTTGCAATTGTCCGGACCATATCGCGAAAGATGAAGAGATGGAAGGGATAGCTGATCCACCAGTAGAGCATCCCCCGCAATCCTTTCGGAGCGAAAACGGCTGTCTGTCTCAACTCCGTTTTTCCGGGAGCATCGTCTCTGGTCTCCCATTGCAACCAGGCCTTTCCCGGAAGTTTCATCTCCGCACGGAGTCGCAGCAGACAATCCGGCACCACCTTTTCGACGCGCCAGAAATCGAGAGCGTCCCCCGGAAGGAGGAAGTTGGGATCACGGCGCCCGCGGCGCAATCCAGGCCCTCCCACCAGAGCGTCGATCATCCCCCGAACGCCCCACAGCCAGTTCCAGCGGAACCATCCGTTCTCCCCTCCCGATCTTGAACATTCCTGAAAGACGATCGCAATGGGAGCATCGACGGAAACCGTCTGGATCTCCCGGATCAATCCCTCTTTCTCCTCAAGCACAAAATGGTCGGCTCCCCCCAGCGAATCGCTCCACCGCGTCTCGATCTTTCCCTCCTCCACATTTGCCAGAGCCTTCCGCAATGCCGTCCGGTACGAAGCCGGCCGGATGTCCGGAAAAAGCCGTTCGGCCCTGGTCGTCTCCGCAGCGAGGGGATGAATCAATCCCTCCACCAGTGGAATCGCCAGCCGGTTCGAGATCGGCGTGATCAATCCGATCCATCGGGCCGCAAGTCGCGGCGTCAACAGGGGGACCGGCACGATCAGCCGGGGCAGTCTTCGCTCGTCGGCATACTCAAGCATCATCCGCCTGAACGTCAGGGATGCCCCTCCCACTTCGACGACTCCGGCAGGAGCGATATCGACCGCATCGGTCAGATACCGCAGAATATCGTCGACTCCTATCGGTTGCACGCTGTTCCGGACCCATTTCGGCGTTATCATCATCGGTAGCCGTTCGGTCAGATACCGGACCATTTCAAAGGAAGCCGAACCGGGACCGATAATCGGTCCGGCCCTGAACTCGGTCACCGGCAACGTCTCGGCCAGAATTTCTCCCACTTCCTTTCTGCTGCGGAGATGAGGAGAGGGGGTCTTTCGCTTCGGTTGAAGTCCGCCGAGATAGATAACGTGAGGAATTCCTGATGCGGCTACCCGAAAGTTCCGCGCGGCCATCCGATCCCGTTCCTCGAAATGTTTTCCGGCTCCCATCGAATGGACCAGATAGTAGGCGATGTCAATATCGGCGGCAAGCTCGCCGAGCGTGGAGAGATCGAGGAGATTTCCCCTCCGTATTTCAACATCCTTCGACCACGAGCGGCCGGCAACCCGATCCGGATCTCTCACCAGAACGCAGACCTGATGTCCGGCCGCAAGCAGAAGCGGAATCAAGCGGCCACCGATATACCCGGTAGCACCCGTTACCAGAATGTTCATTCAATACTCACACATTATTTACCGTCGCCGATCATCCGATACTCATCCTGCTCATCTTTGTCAGAGACATACGGACAAACACCTGCGGGCTGCAGAAAATTCCCTTCTTTCGGCTTGATTCCCTTTTCTGGCTCATTCAGGACTGATTTCGGACCGATGAAGAAATCGCGGCATAAAAGCAAGGCATCTGCTGAACTTCTGAAATCCGACTCGTGTTATTCTCTCGTAGTACTTGCGGCGCCTTGCGAAGAGGCGGTTCGAAGCGATTCACAAACATCGAGGTAACGATATCATGGTACTCAAGCTGAAGCACGTGTTTCTTCTGACGGCAATCACAGGAATCATTACCGCCGGATGCAGTGAAGACGAAACGAATCCGGATCCGACCGAGGCGCAGACAATCGAAGTTCTTTCGGATCAGGCTCCGGACAACGGCCGGGTCACTCTTTCCAAAGTCATTTCCGATCAGGCCGGATGGGTGGTCATTCACCGGGACAACGGGTCGGGCGCACCGATGGTCCCACAGATCATCGGCAAGGCACAGGTCAGCACCGGAACAAACAATGATGTCATGATTACACTGGACAGTACGGTCACCGACGGCGAGATCCTCTGGGCAATGCTTCACGTCGATGACGGCCAGGCGGGAACGTATGAGTTTACCGGGAGCGGATCGCCCGACCAGCCGGCAATGGAAGACGGAGCGATCGTGATGAGATCCTTCACTATCAACCAGACCGATCCGCTGGTCGAGGTCTCGGACCAGACACAACTGAACAACGGCGTGACGATCGCATCGGTCAAGTCGCCGGAGAACGGATTCATCGTCATCCACGCCGGCAGTACAAGCGGCACTCCGGCCGAAGTCCTCGGATTTACGCCGGTACAGGCCGGAGAGAACACCAACGTCATGGTCACTCTTGACAAGAGCGCAACCGGCACGGTGGAGGATGGTGACAAACTCTGGGCGATGCTCCACTATGATCGGGGAACCGAGGGGACCTACGAATTCCCGGGGACCGACATCCCGGTAACTGTGAACGGTGAAGTGGTGATGCAATCCTTTGTCGTCTCGGGCGAGGCGCCGCAGCTTACGGTAAACGACCAGAGCGGAGGGAACAGCGTCACCATCGCAACAGTAAGCGTTCAGGGTCCGGCCTGGGTGGTGATCCACCGGGACAACGGCAGCAACGGACCGGTAGTTCCGGGAATCATCGGCAAGACCCGACTCTACAACGGCACCGGCACGGACGTGGAGATTCAGCTTGACGAAAGCGTCAACACCGGACAGAAACTCTGGGCGATGCTCCACTACGATACCGGCATCATCGGAACGTATGAGTTCAACGGATCGAACGGACTCGATCTGCCGATCATCGTCGACGGCAATATCCGGATGCAGTCCTTCATGATCCAGTGATCGCTTCGGCACATGCCGGGGGGCCGAGACAGGCTTTCCCATGCGACAACCCGACGTCCGCTTCTGATTCAGGAGCGGGCGTTGTATTTTCACGCCGTTCCGTCCGGGCATATCGGCTTTCAGCGGGACGGAATCCCTCCGCAACGTTACCATTCACACAGGAGGAATCGACACATGAGATTTCCACGCTGCCTATCACCGTTCCTTCTTCCCGCTCTTTCAGCGTTCTTTCTCACATCATGCGGCGACAACGGGACCACTCCCCCGGATGCCGACGCGACGGCCGGAGCCCGCATTGCCGCAGAGGACGGGCAGACACCGGACAACGGAATGATCGTGATCGACACGATCAGCGCAACGCAGTCCGGATGGATCGTCATCCATCGGGATAACGGAGCCGGAGAGCCGGCAACACCCGGGATCATCGGCAAAGGATATTTCGACTCGGGCACGACCGTTCGACTTTCCCTTCTCCTGGACAGTGCCGTCTCCGACGGAGAGAAGCTCTGGGGAATGCTCCACAGCGATGACGGAGAGATCGGAACGTATGAGTTCAACGGCGAGGGAACACCTGACCAGCCGATATCAAACGACGGCAGAGTTGTGACGGCCTCTTTTACGATCAGCCAGACCGATCCGATGGTGGCCGCCGGCGGACAGCTTCCGATCGACAACGGCCTGATGATCCGAAGCACGGCAACGCCCGAGAACGGATGGATCGTCATCCATGCAAACGTCAACGGCGGACCGGGACCGGTGCTGGCCTATGCGGCGGTCTCGAAAGGGATGAATACGGATGTCCGCGTTACTCTTCCGGACGATCCGAACAGTCCGGTGCGGAGCGGAGACACACTCTGGGGAATGCTCCACTACGACCGGGGAGCGGAGGGGACCTACGAGTTTCCCGGAGCCGACATCCCGGCCCGGTTCCGCAACGGAGAGATTGTGATGATCCCCTTGGTCATCACCGAACCGGTCGCTCCATCGATCGCGGTCAGCGATCAGGAAGTCATCGAAAAGAGGATCGTTGTCGACAAGGTGATCGTCCCCCGGCCCGGATGGATCACAGTGCAGCGGGACAACGGCAAAGGCGGACCGATCAGCGGCGACGGAATCGGACATGCATATATCCTGACCGGAGAGAACACCAACGTCTCCGTCACACTTTCCGAGAGCGTCAGCAAGGGGG
>CBFGQN010000291.1:0-5581 GCA_965650895.1 uncultured Ignavibacteria bacterium
GAACGATCCCAAAGGTCTGGCCTCGGCGGGGAACAAACTCTACTTCCAGTTCTTTCCCGAAAGCGTCCGTCCGCAGACGCTGATCAGCAGAAAACCGGATGAGATCAAAGCCTTTGTCAGAGATCGAAAAAAAGCCGTTCTGAAACCCCTTCAGGGCTCCGGCGGTGAGGGGGTTTTTCTGGTTAACGCAAAGGAGAACGCCAACCTGAACCAGATCATCGAGACGCTGAGCCACGGCGGCTACATCATCGCTCAGGAATATCTCCGGGCCGCCTCCGATGGGGATGTCCGGTTCTTCCTGATGAACGGTCAGCCGCTGCGGCGCGACGGCGTCTATGCCGCTGTCCGCAGGGTGGGGGCGGCTGACGATATACGGAACAACGTCCGGGTCGGGGCCGAAGCCGAGCGGGTGAAGGTGACCGATGAGATGCTGGAACTTGCCGATATCGTTCGTCCGAAGCTGGTGCAGGACGGGATGTTTCTGGTGGGACTGGATATTGCCGGCGACAAGTTGATGGAGATCAATGTGTTCAGTCCGGGGGGACTCAACTTTATCGGAAAAATGCTTGAGGTCGATTTTATCGGAGAGGTGATCGATGCGCTGGAGCACAAGGTTGCCTACATGAAGCATTACGACCGGAACTTCGACAATCTGGAGATTGCGATGTTGTGAGGGCTGGGCTCCTGAATAGATATGTTCTTGCTTGTGAGTAGGCGATCAGCTATTGGGAGCCGCCTTCTCAGCATCAGTGATCGGCAGTCGGATATCAGCGGGATTGGCTCGTCCGCTGTTCTCTTCGTCCTCCTTGCTCCCTGTCCACGATCCGGTCACACACATACCCGTTTTTTCTTTCCCGGTCAAGGCTGTAGATTCGAGCCGAACCAATTCCCCATTGCGTTATGCCGGATACACGGGACGATATTACGCGATTGCTGGTCGATCTCGGTCGGGGAGACGAGCGGGCGGTCGACCGGCTGCTGCCGTTGATCTACGAGGAACTCCGGCGCATGGCCCACCACTACATGGTCAGGGAGCGGGCGGAGCATACGCTGGATACCACGGCACTTGTCCATGAAGCCTATCTGAAGCTGGTCGATCAGCGGGCGGTCGACTGGCGGAACCGTTCCCACTTCTTTGCGATTGCCTCGATGGCGATGCGTCGCATCCTGGTGAACTACGCGAAGATGCGTTCGCGGCGGAAGCGGGGGGGAGGGGCCGTGCCGGTCTCGATAGAAAATGCGCCCGAATTGCAGCTTGTCGCCGAGGAGCGGGCCGGGGAACTGATCGCGCTGGACGAGGCGCTGGAGATGCTCTCGCAGATCAACGAGCGGGCCGGACACGTGGTGGAATGCCGGTTCTTCGGCGGACTTTCCATCGAGGAGACGGCCGAAGCGCTCGGGGTCTCGCCGATGACCGTCAAGCGTGACTGGCAGTTTGCCAAGGCGTGGTTGCGTCGGGAGATTGACGAGTGAGGGTAGTCGATTTTCGATTGACGATTTTCGAATGGCGAAGGTCGATTGGTGATTTTCGAATGGCGAATGAGGAAGTAGCCAGGGACTCCTCCAGTTGCTCTTTCTGTTCGTTCCGACTCCCGGCGGAGCATCTGCGGATCCTGATATTCCCGACCGATTGTCTCTCCCTTTTTTTCCTGAAACAGGTTCTCTCTTCTCCGGTTATTGATGACAAACACGGCGGCGAGAATCTACCCGAAGCACTGGCGTGAATGTCAGAGAATTATTCCCGATATAGTGATAATCGTCTTTTCGCACTGTTGCGGGGGGATCAGGGGACGAGGGACAAAGCCTTCGCCGAGCTCTACGCCCGTCACTCGTCGCGGGTCTGGCTCTATTGCCTGAAGATCATGGGAGACCGGCAGAGTGCCGAGGACATGTTTCAGGGGACATTCCTCCGATTCCTCCAGAGCGTAAACGCCGAGCGGGAGATGACGAATCTTCCCGGTTTCCTTCTGCGAATCGCCCGGAATCTCTGCCTGAATGCGAAACAGAAAATGAGACCGATCGCCGCCCCGCTGGAAGAACTGGAGTTGTCGGTGGAGGAGAACCCGGTGGAGGCGCGCGAGCTTGAGCGCCTTGTCGCCACGGCTCTCGATCTTCTCCCCGAAGAGTACCGCGAAGCGTTTGTCCTGCAGGCATACAACGGCATGTCCTACAAGGAGATCGCCGATATGATAGACCGACCGGTTTCGACCGTGCGGAACCGTGTGGTCAGAGCAAAGAAAAAGATGCGCGAGATCCTTGCCCCCTATCTCGTCGACTATAGAGAATAGAATTATGATACAGAACGAATCAACGTGGACGGCATCCGAACTGATCTATCTCTTCGTGGATGGAGAGGCGGATGACCTGCAGAAGGCGCAACTCTTCGGTGCCCTGGCGAACGATTCCGACTTGCAGGCCGAGCTTGCCGACGCAATTCGCATCAACGCCGCGGTACGTGACGAGTCGGTCAACGCCGCCCCCCCTGCAGCCGTGACCGCCTCTCTCTTCGAGAAAGCCGGAATCGGCGCGGTCGCAAGCGGTTCTCTCTCCGGTGCCGCCGGTACGCTGGGGACTGTGGCGGGTGGAACATCCGCCGGCGTGTGGTCGTCGATGCTGAAGAAGATCGGTCTTCCGCTGGTCACCGGATTTCTCGGTGCCGCCCTGGCCCTGTTCCTGCTGCCGGAGTCCGGTCTTGTGGAATCGCAGCCGATCGCCGCTTCGGAAGCAAACAGGACCTTCGCGACAATGTCGCATGGACCTGGTGGAGGAGTTGATGAGCGCAGAGGAGAATCTTCCGTTTCGTCCTCACTCTCTTCCGACGATCTGTTGTCTTCCGGCAACCAATCCGGCAGGACGACGCGGATGCAAAAAGGTCGGCAAGACCATATTGAAACGAGAAACGATTTCGGTGGGGCGGTGAGTGATGAGGCGAAGGGACGTTCGGCGGACGGATCGGAAACGGAAACACAGGTTATCCCGACGCTCCGGCAGGAGAATGATGGAGAGGAATCCGTCCGGAATCACTTCAACCGTCCGGAGCCGCATCTTCTGACTCTTCCCGCCGTCCTCACTTCCCCCTCCTTTGCTGAGGGAGGAGAAGAGTTGTATGTCCGCAGCATATCGGATCTATCCCCCCTGACCGACAACGCCTCGCCGCTCCGGTTCTCCGTGCAACTCCGGGGCATTCTGGGGTTGGAGACATTCCCTCACCGTTCGCTTGAGACCGGAAAGAGCAGTCCGCTTGAGAATCTGGCGATCACCGCATTCTGGCATCCGTCGGAACACCACGCCTTCGGTGTGGAGGTCGGTCGTGAACGGCATCCTCTGTATGTGCAGGATGACGGCACCGTTGAAGGCGAAGAAAAGGATATCATCTTCCTGGATATCAGCGGTACGGGAGGGGGAAGTCCGGACATCACAATCACTGACGATCCGAACGATCCGGGAGGACGCTCCGTTACTGCCGAGTATATACCGACCGGCAGCAAAAACGAAGAGGCCGTACCACAGATCGCTCCGGAGACCCTGAACGGCTACCGTCTGGAGCCGATGCTTGAGTGGGTCGGTCTGACCTATCAGTTCAAGGGAGGGGCAATCGACAGTCGCGGGACCCTGCGCCCCTACATTCAGATGATGGGAGGGGGGACCACATCGGGTCCGATTGCAAAGGGAACGCTCGGAATTTCGTGGAAGCCGGAGGATCGCATCTCGCTTGGACTGGGCGTCGAGGGGACGTCGCTCTTCTACCGGCGGGATGGAGAGTGGTTTTCGTCCCGCAAGCTCGGGGCGACCTATGCGGTGCAGGTGGAGTTCTGATAGGGGAGGAGTCGTGAGCCGTGAGCTATGAGTTGGGAGTAAGGAGTAATGGGCAATGAGCTGTGAGTCGTCGGCTTCGGATGCAGGAGAGTGATTTGTGAACTCTGATTGATCTCTTGTCTGTCCGGAGAAGCCCCTGTGGAACAGGGAGGAAAGCGGAAATGAAGAAGACCTTCATCAATTCGTACAGAGCGGTTTGTACCGGCGGAATAGGACGGAGAGTATTCCTTGCCCTTCTTCCGTTGCTCCTCTTGGTACCGGCATGCGGGGATGATTCTCTCTCTGCAGATCAAACGATCGCCGATATATACGGAGTGAAGTGGCGACTGAAGGCGTTCGAGATCAGAGTGGGATATTATTTTGTCCCGAGCGATCAGGTCTCCGACAATCAGGAGTGTACCCTGACATTTCATGATGAAGAGAATGCCGGCGGAATAAACGTCTGCAACTTCTATCTACTCGAGTACGAGGCCGGGGGGGAGAAGCGGATGTCGGTCAGAAAGTTCACGACAGCCACCGAGGTCTTTTGCATCGACCAAAGTCTGGAGCAGCGATATGCGGATGCTCTTCGGGCTGCCGAGCGGTATGAGTTGAACGGATCGATACTTCGCATCTTCTATGAAGGCAACTCCAGGTCGTTGCTCTTTGCAAAGCCATCCCCCTGATCGGTACAGTGGAGAGATCAGGAACGTAACGTATACGCTCTGAACCGGAAAGAAAGAAGGGATGTTTTGTGAGTGAGGGAAAAGAGTGACGAGGTGTCGGCAACCGGCTGGGACAGTTCCGTTTTCGCAACGACATCAAAAAGAATCATGAAAGGAAGAGAGATGATAATGAAGATCCGGAAAGAGAAGCCGATGTATATCTGTGAGAAAAGAGTAGTACTGTTTCTGGCACTTCTTCCCCTGTTCCTGTCCGTTCAGGCGTGCAGGGACGGCGGTCTCTATCCTCCGCATAACTCCGACGGAGACGATAAAGGGAAAATGATTGCCGATGTCTACGGTGTGGAATGGCAACTCGCAGCATTCGAGACCAGAGAAGGGGAGAAGATCGTCCGGAGCGACCGTGTTCCCGACGGACAGGAGTACGGTCTGACGTTCAACGGTGAAGGGAATGCCGGCGGCATGAACCACTGCAACAGCTATGGTGTGGCCTATAAGGCAGGAGAGAATCATCGCATTGCGTTTACGGATTTTATCGCCACCGAGATGTACTGCGGAGACGAGAGTCTGGACCGGCACTATGCCGATGCCATCCTGGCTGCTGAGCGATATGAATTGGGCAGTTCAACACTCCGGATTTTTTACGGTGACAATACCGGATCGCTTCTCTTTACAAGGGCTGCAGCCGACAGGACCGGTGTGATCGAACTGATGCAGCTTGAGGTCGTCAACCTGGCTGCGAGCGATCGGTTCTCCATTCTGACTCCGGGGATGTATGGAGATGAGTTGAGGCTGCAGGCAGAGTATTCCGGTGGATGCAGCGACCATGATTTCCTTCTTATCGGACCGTTGACGATTCCCGAAGGGGAACCGACGCCGATCACACTCTTTCTCTCCCACAACTCGCATGGCGATCCCTGCCGGGCTTTGCTGACCGACAGACTTGCGTTCGATCTGACTCCATTGAAAAACAGGTGGAAGGAGGTAACGGGGAAGACGGAAGGGGACGTGGAGATCTCGCTGCACGACATGCACACCGGTGTGGCGGCAAAATTCATCTGGCGTATTGATTAACAACAACTCTGAGTAATTACAAGGGATAA
>CBFGQN010000292.1:0-5563 GCA_965650895.1 uncultured Ignavibacteria bacterium
CGATGAGGAGAAGAAGGGAAAAGGTGCCGACAACCACTGACGGAGAGACGGGAATGAACGGTTTCATACAAGTGAAGCATGTAAGTGAACGGGAATATGGTTTGATGGTGAGAACAAGCTATGGTGTGGAGAAGTGGAAAGCAATAGAGAAACAGGGTAGTCGCAGAATTCATTTCCACGGGTTCCGGAAGGCGGCGGATGACTTGATGGTAAAGTTTTCACACCGCCGAAGATTTACCACCAAGTCACGAAGGACACAAAGGAATCACAAAGGGTCTGTCCGGAACCGGTGCTCATCGTTCAGGAATACCGGAAGTGCATTGGAAATGGGACGCGGATTCCAATCATTCGCAAATCGAACATCGTCAATCGGAATTCCCGCGTCTCACGAAAATGTCCATCCGATCCGCCCCCATCCCTTCCATCCGTCTGATCCGTATACCATCTCCCTGAACGTTATCGGCAATAGTACACGGATGACACAGATCAAACCGATCAACACGGATCGTATTCGACATTCGCAAATCGAAATTCGAAATTCCCGCTACTTCCGCACCACCATCTTCACCGTCTTCACCTCCCCGCTTCCGGTCGTCATCCGGCAGAAATACGTTCCGCTCTCCAGATCGACCGGCTCGAACCGAAGACGATGCAGTCCACCCTTCATCGCCGATCCGTTCAGAACGCGCAGCACCGCTTCGCCGTTCATATCCAGCACCTCGACCGTCACCCGCTCATCCCTCCGGAGCCCGATGTCCATACCGACCGGTTCTCCCGGCGTCGGATTCGGGAAGGGGGTCATCAGGAAGGTCTGCTTTGCCGGGGCAAAGGCCTGGATCGTCACGTTCTGTCCGCATCGGTCCACACCGAACCCGTATCCGAAATCGACCGGCGTCTTCATCGGCACATGGTCCCAGCGACCGCACGTGTCGACGATCAGGAGCGTATCGGTCTGATCGCCGGCAAAGTGTCCTTCAAGACAGACGGCAATGCTGATCGAATCTCCCGGATCGATCGACAGTGGGAACTGTGCCGGGGGGATGGAGAATTCCTTGTTGAGCATCAGCGTCGCCCGGGCAATCGTCAGAGTACGCGCACCGTAATTGCGCAGCACGATACTGTCGCACCGTCTCCCCAGATAGTCAAGACTGTCGGTCTTCCACTCAACACCGAGACGTGTCGACGTCTGCTCCCCTGTCGTCGGGTCGATTGCCGCCACGGTGAATCCGCCGATCGTGTCGGTCACCGTCGTCACGTTACCGGCCAGGTCGCTGACGTTCACCGTATAGATCATGTCTTCATACGGATCCAGCGGCTCCAGGTGGAGCGTCACGCGCGGGGCGGGAAGTCCGGCCGGAGCCGGATTGAAACGGGCATCGGCATTGGTGCTTTCCACCAGTTCCACCGAGGCAATCCCGAGGAACTGCCGGGTCGGCTCGTTGAACTCGACGTCAACCCCTTCGCCGCAGGGTCCGGTCTGTCCGGAGAAGACCGGCGGCACGGTATCGACAATCGAGTGAACGCTCCACTCGGCGATCTCACGCGAGTTGCAGTTGTTGCCGATCTGCAGGCGGGCCGTGATCGTCGAATCCATATCGCGCTCATAGCAGATCTCCACCATCCGCTTCTCCCCCGGCTGTAACTCTATCGGTCCGGACGTTGTGATCGTAAACGTGCCGTCGTCCGGCTGAATCTTCATATCGGTAACCTGCTGCGGGAAACCGCCGTAGTTGACGATCTCGAACTGTCGGCAGATCCGGTTTCCGTTGTAGGAGACCCCTTCCTCCCTGAGAGGAACCGCACCGTTCAATGCCGCCATGCCGAGCGTGAAGCCGGGAATCGCCGAGCGCTGAAGGATGGAGCGCCCTCCGGAGTCGATCGCCTTGATCTGCACGTAGCCGTCCTGATACGGATCGATCAGCGTTGCCGTGTAGAAGACCGAATCGACACTTGAGGTAAAAGGACGGATGTCGACGTTCACGTTCTGCGTACCTGATGGAATGACATAGCACGAATCAATTCCCGAATCGGTGATCCGGTCATCGATGGCAATACCGCTTAGCTGACTGCAGGACGAAGAGATGTTCATATAGGGATGCTGGAAGTCATGGACCAGAACGCGATAGATCGCCCCACCGGTATAGCCGTAGGAATTGGCCATCCCGTAACCGTAGGAGTAGAGTCCGAAGGGGGCATCGGCATGGGCCGTATGTGCTCCCGGCTTCAGGAGCACCTGAGCATAGCTGTAGATGGTTCCCGGAACCGGCTGGAACGTCTCGGTGACGACGGCACTGTCGATACGGAGCGAGGGAATCGCTCCGGTCGGGATCACAACGTTGACGATGTGCCGGACAAACTCGGGATGGGGAACGCTTTGGAAGGCGTAGGAGGTATCGTACTGAAGCTCCGGGGGAATGATCATCATGAAAGGATCTCCCTGACCGAAGTTGTTCCCCCCTCCGATCGGTCCGACCGAGTGCTCGTACTGGGCCACAAGAATCGGTCCGGAAGCGGTAATCACCGTCGGCTGATCGGCCAGCAGAATCTCGACCGGCACACTCCCCTGCAACGGTGTTTGCGATACGCCATTGATCTCCCAGGTCGTGTTGTCCAGGGCGGCGACGATCCGGGCGACGGGAGTATAACTTGAGGCCGGAGTCACTTCAAAGAGAGGGGGAAGAATCGCTGTGTTGCCCCACGATTCCAGCGGCGGCATTTGTTCGACAAGAAGATCCCGGAAGTTGCCGACGCTTGTCGGAACCGATGTCCTCTTGTTTCCGGAGAAGGCGGCAACAGGTTTTGTCGAACGGACCTGTGTGCCGGTAATATCCTGCGGTCCCTCAAGCGTCGCCTGTGCAAAGAAGACATCCCCGCGATTCAACCCGACGACAAACGGATCGAGCGTCGGGCGACCGTTGATGTTGGCCGTCGGCGTAATCGTCACCAACGTCCCGTCCTCGGTCCCGACGACGGCAAACTCCGAGGGCATATCGAAGAATCCCCCGAACGGAGGATTCGTCAGGAACCCGTTCGGGTAGCCGAGCAACACATAACGTCTGGTCAGGACATCCTCGGGAAGTCCGAGGAATGCGTCGGAGGAGAAGATGCGGACGCTGACGCCGTAGAGGGTGATCTCCTTGTCCGATTCCACATAGAGAGTTTTCGTGGAGACGCCGATATCTCCGGCATCAAGCTCGACCGAAGCGCCGAAGAGGGTCGAGATGTCGACCTCGAACGAACGGTGGGCGACCGGAAGAGTGATCGTCTCGGTCCGTCCGGTACGCATATAGGTGATCCGGACATCGGTCGGTTCGATGGCGCTGAGATAGAGTCTGAGATCCGACTGTTCGAACGGTCCCCCTCCCCCTGCAGTCTCCATGAAAGCAACCCAGAACCCCGTCCCTTTGGAATCGTGGACGGGAAGGACATCCTGGGCATTCATCTCCGCAGCCATCAGCACACATCCCGCCACCAGGATTCCGATGAGGGTATGGAAGCGATTTCAGCACAGTTTCTGTATTCGATCCCTTTTCTTCACAATGTTGGTCCGTTGCGGGGATATCGCTTTGAAGGGATTGCATCGCGGCACTGCTGCCGATTACCGTGATGCAAAAAAGATCAATCCCGAATGATAAACTTAGTCGTCAGTATTTCGCCCGATCCGGTCGTCATGCAGCCGATGTAGACGCCGGCCTCAAGACCTGAAGCGTCAAACTCCAGCCGGTGAATGCCGGCCTCGACTTCCTCATCGTCGACAAGCTGCAGTTGACTTGTTCCTGCAAGGTCATAGACACTGAAAACGATCTTCTCGTTACGTTGCAGGCCGATGTCAACGGTCAGAATTCCCGCGGGGGACGGGTTCGGTTTCGGTGTAGTGATAAATGTCCGCTTTGTCGCTCCGTACGACTGCACATTCAGCATCGTGCCGCAGAAGTCCGGCCCTGTTCCGGAAACCCCTTTCACCGGCGTGCGGAGCATCACGTTCTCCCACCGTCCGCAGGCATCCTCGATCCGAAGCGTATCGATCTGATCACCGGCCCGCCTTCCTTCCAGACAGACGGCAAACCGTCGCTGTTCTCCGGCGGCGAGGGTGATCGGCAACTGGGCCGGGGGGATGCTGAAATTGAAATTCCGTTCCATGAAAATGCGGGTGATCGTCATCGGGTGCGTTCCGTAGTTGACGATCAGCAGACTGTCGCACCGCGTGGAGTTCAGGATAAGACTGTCGCTCGTCCAGTCACGCTCAAGTCGGACCGCAAGCCTGTCACTGTCGGGACGCTCGAAGACGGCGACGGTGAAGCCGGGAACGGTATCGAAGAACGGGACGGTATTCCCGGCTCTGTCGCGAATCGTTCCGGCAACCAGCAGGTCTTCACGAAAATCCTGCGGCGTCAGTCTGAGCGAGACCGTCCGGGCCGGAAGTGGGAACGGATTCAGGCTCCACGTTCCGTTGACGATCGTGTCGATCTCCACCGACGCAATCCCCAGATAGGGTTCATCAGGTTCGGAGAACGTGAGCGTCGACTGGCCGCATCCCTCTCCTCTGCGCTCCATCGACGGAGGGAGCGTATCGATCACGGTCACAATGCGGGCCAGAAGCACGGATCGGTCGATACAGTCACGCCCGACCGCCAGAGTAACCTCGACAGGCCGATCCAGATTCCCTTCATAGCAAATGCTTAACGTCCCGGTCTCCCCCGGAAGAAGAGTGATCGGCAGGGGGGTCTGAAGGTGAAGACCGGAGAGTGTGTCGGGCACCAGCATAAGGTGCTCGATCTTCTGCGGGAAGGCTCCGTAGTTGTACAACTGAATGTCGCTGCATCCCTCCTTTCCGTTGAACGAAATGATGTCGAACGGAAGAGGCTGCGACCCGTCAGTGCCGACACTTGCGACGGTAAAGCCCGGAATGTCGCGGCGAACCGTGGTCGATCTGCCGGCACCGTCCACCCCCTTGATCTCCACAAAGCCATCCTGATAGGGATCGATCAGCTCCGCCCGCCAGCCGACGCTGTCGGCTCCCGGCGTGAACGCTTCGATCTCTACCCGGACATTCCGGTCTGCCCCGGTGCTGTAGCAGGAATCGATCCCCGAATCGGTAATCCGGTCGTCCCGGATGGTTCCCTCCAGCAGTTCGCACTTCTCCCGAACCGAGATCGCCGGATCCTCGAAGTCGACTTCGAGCTCCCGGAAAAGGGTTCCCCCCGGATAGCCGTAGGAGGTTGCACGACCGAAACCGTAGACGCAAAGACCGAAGCGGTCATCGGCCCGGATGTAATGCGATCCGGGATTGACCTTGATCTGGGCGTAGCGGTGTGAAGTGCCGGGAATCGGCAGAAACGTTGCCCCCGTAACCGGCAATCCATCCAGGCTCAGGCCGGCGATAACCTTCTCCGGAACGATGACATTGATGTAGTGCGTCAGGAATTCCGGATGAATGATGCTTTGAAATGAATAGGCGGTATCGTATTGCTCCGGGGGAGGAATCAGCATCATAAAGGGATCGCCGAGGTCGGATGGGGAGCCGGGGATATCGCCGACGGAATGTTCATACTGAACGACAAGG
>CBFGQN010000293.1:0-5562 GCA_965650895.1 uncultured Ignavibacteria bacterium
CGGGGAAAAGTATACGGAAAGATTCCGTGGAAATGCGCAAAGAGATGTGTGACCGGTTCATGACCGATTTGCTCTCTCCACTACCTCCCGTCGTTCCGCAGAATGTAGCCCGCCTCCAGCGCAAGCAGATCGCGCAGACCGGGGAAGGGCTTCAGGATGTTCGCGCCGATCGGGGGGAGTCCGAATTTCGACCGGAAGACCGGGCGGATAAAGAAGAGTTTTTCATCGACGATTTCATATCCCGCCCGTGTGGCCGCCCTGCGGAATTTCGAGGTGGTCATCCGTATCTCCCGCAGACGTCGTACCTCCACCACATCGTTCGGTCTGCCGCTTGAGATCACCCGCTCGAACAGAGGAGTCGGCAGGAAGTGAACGTAGGGGATCTTGCTCGCTCCGTTGAGCAGCAGTTGCTGGTGGGCGCCGAAGGGAGAATACCAGGGAGGGAAGGTGACGTAGAGCATTCCTCCCGGCTTCAGCAGACCTTTGATGTTCCGCAACGCCGTCTCGGCATCGTCCAGATGTTCGATCACATCCCGAAGCAGGGCCAGGTCGAAATGTCCCCGCCACTCCTGCGGTTGCTCTTCATAAATGATGTCGTTTGTGCTGTAGGTGATCTCCAGGCCCAGCTCGTCGGCGATCCGGCGTGCGCTCTGAAGCCGGACCTCGGCAATATCCGTTCCGACAAGTTCCGCCGCTCCGTGTTCGGCCATTGCGCAGAGATTTCCCCCCTCGGCCGCACCGATCTCCACAATCGACCCCCCCCGTATCTTCGCCCCGTTCCGTTCCAGATAGTCGATCATGTAGTCCTGTGAGAGATCGTACATATATCCCCAGTAGTAGAGGATACCGGGATCGATGCCCGATTTCTCCAGACGTTCCCTGTAGCTCATAGACGTTCACCCCGCTTCGACGACCGGCGGGAATTTGTTGGTATGCTGATGCGTGACGGGCGTGAAGATACGGCGATCACAGTTTCCAGACGAGCGTCATGCCGATGCTGAAATAGGAGACGGCCTGTTCCGGATCGCGTCGCGTCGGATCGACGACCAGCAGGTTCCGCTGCTGGGCCGGGTCGGTCTCCTTCATCAACAGATTCAACATCCCGACGCCGAGGTTGAAGTCGAGAAGAAAGGGCTCGAAGAACTCCAGTTGGGCTCCCAGCTTCACAAATCCTCCGATACGGAACTCTTCCGGCGACGGATGTCCGGTGAAGGCTTCCACCGTTTCGTTGTTGTCGGTGTAGAAGATGCGGGAACTGAGTTCGGACTCGAATATGTAGATCCCCTTCAGTTCGCCGCTGATATAGAGGCTGGGAAGATCAAAAAAAGATGCGGTCAGCCCGATGCCGGCCGTTGCGATATTTGCGTTGTGCGTGAAGGTCAGTCGCTGCTTCCGTGCCGCCTGAAAGGAGGAGAGAGAGAAGGTGGTCTTCCCGTTCAGCATAAAGTATTCGAAGGAGATCGGAAGGCGGAGCAGATCGTTCTTTTCGGAAAAGGCCTCGAACTGCAACCGGATGCCGGTCTGCGCCCCTGTCAGTCCGCCACCCAGCGGGAGTTCGCGGTCGGGTCCGGGACTCATGGCCTGTGCTGCCGGCGGTTCGCCGATCAGGGCCATCGACTGCAACCCGAGCGACGGCCGTACAACGACCTGTCCCTCTGTGTCAATCGTCTGCATCAGCAAAAGAACCAGTCCGCTCAGGAGTGATACGTACAACGCGCGATGCGTACCGAAGATGTTCATCCAAGTCTCTCTCGTATTGAGTACTCTTTGTTGTCGAGCGAGTTCTTCGCTACCATTTCTCCTATCAATCCTATGGAAATCAGCTGAACGCCGACGATGATCAGCAGGACGCCGAGGAGCGCCAGCGGACGATTCGTCAGGGACGTCTTGCCGAGAAACCATTCGATCGACAACCAGAAGTCGATCAGAAAACCGATTGTGGCGATGGCGATACCGACCGTGCCGAAAATATGGAGTGGTCGACGGGCGTATCGTGTCGTCAGAACCAGTGTCAGCAGGTCAAGAAATCCCTTCACCAGCCGACTCATGCCGAATTTTGAAATCCCGTGCTTGCGGGGATGGTGGGTGACCGCCAGTTCCGTCACGCGGAATCCCTGCCAGTGGGCCTGGGCCGGAAGATAGCGGTGCATCTCCCCGTAGACGCTGAGTGTCGGCAGGACTTCCCGACGATAGACTTTCAATCCGCAGTTGAAGTCATGAATCTTCAGCCGCGTCACCTTCCGGACAACCGAGTTGAACAGTTTTGACGGGAGTGTCTTGTGCAATGGATCGCGTCGCGTTTTTTTCCAACCGGATACCAGATCATACCCCTTCTGCAGTTCGGTCAGCAGTTTTGGAAGTTCATCCGGATCATCCTGCAGATCGGCATCCATGGTGAAGACATAATCACCCCGTACCTGTTCGAAGCCGACGGCAAGGGCGGCCGATTTGCCGTAGTTTGCACGGAAGCGGATTGCCTTGAATCTCCGGTTCTCCCTGTTCAGCTTCCGCAGCACCTCATACGAAGAATCGGTCGAGCCATCGTCGACGAAGATGACTTCGTAGGCCCCGCCGCTCATTTTCTGCAGGACGGGAACAAGGCGTGCGCCCAGTTCCTCAAGCGATTCCTCCTCGTTGAAGAGGGGAATGACGACGGAGATAAGAGGGGC
Source organism: uncultured Ignavibacteria bacterium (assembly GCA_965650895.1). Taxonomy (GTDB): domain Bacteria; phylum Bacteroidota; class Ignavibacteria; order OLB7; family OLB7; genus JAGWAZ01. The sequence continues at coordinate 2,670 of CBFGQN010000293.1, forward strand.
GTTCCCCGGTCCCGGATTCCCCTGTTGCGATTTCTCCCGTGATTCTCCCCGCCCCCGATTCCGGGGATGCCGGCGGTTCTCTCCTTTCCCCTTGCCGTTCCCTTCCTCCTTGCGGGAGGCGGCGGGGACCGGATGGTCGGTTTTCTGTCCCGATAGGTTTTTCATAGTCGGCCAAAATACCACCTCCGCCCCGGGAAAACAATTCCACCCTGTGCCGGGCAAGCGGCTTTCATGCACGAATCCGACTGGTTATCTTAATGCCCGGATGGTGAATCGATGCGGACGTTACATCCGTACGTTCAGCTCGTCAGAACCGGCATATTACCGGTATTGACCTTTCAGCAGGCAAAATGTCACCACTATACGTTCGTCGGGCGAGGACTTTCAGGGAGGCGTTCAGAGGGGATCTCCTTACGTTTTTTCTCCTGGCCGTTGGAAGAAAATGATGTCAGTCAACAAGATTTATTCGGGTCATTCCATGATGCACAGATATTCGTCAGGCCGTTCCGCTGCTCTTCAGGGTGTTATCAACCGGTTGGTCCGCACGCTTGCGGTGGCCTCTGCGTTGATGATGGCGACGGGAGTCTCTTCGTGCGTGGCGCAGGACAGGGACACTTCTCCGGAACTTCGCACAGTCAGTCCGTCGGAAGCCGACTCGCTGAACCGGAGTCTCGACAAGGCGAACGAAGCGTTGAATCAATCCCGCCGAACCGCCATTACCGAGGCGGTGGAACGGGTTGCCCCGGCCGTGGTCGGTATCAACGTCACCGAGGTCAGAGAGGTGCGGGGATATGATCCGTGGTCCTATCTTGAAAGCGATCCCTTCTTCCGGGATTTCATGGATATGTTTCCCCGTCGGGGATCGCGGACCTATCGCCAGGAGTTGCACGGACTCGGTTCCGGCTTCATCATTTCGCCGGACGGTTATGTGATCACCAACGACCACGTTGCCGGGCAGGCAACCGAAGTGGTGGTGACGACGACCGACGGGAAGGAGCACAAGGCAAAGATTATCGGGACCGACCGGGCGTCGGATGTGGCATTATTGAAGATCGAAGGGACCGATTTCCCTTATCTGGAGATCGGGAACTCGGATGACGTGATCGTCGGAGAATGGGCGATCGCTCTGGGCAATCCCTTCGGTCTTTTCGACATCAACGCAAAACCTACGGTCACCGTCGGCGTGGTCTCGAACACGGATGTCAATCTTCGTCCGCAGGATGATCGGGTCTATATCGGAATGATCCAGACCGATGCGGCGATCTCCTCCGGGAACTCGGGTGGTCCTCTGGTCAACGCACTCGGTCAGGTGATCGGTATGAACACCGTCATCTACTCCACCGCACAGAGCTATCGCGGGGCAGGCTCCATCGGTATCGGATTCTCGGTGCCGATCAAGCGGGTGATGGAGATTGTCGAGGATCTGAAGAAGTACGGCAAGATCGACCGCGACTTCTGGATCGGCATGAATATCCGTTCGATCGATAACAACATCGCAAAGTACCTGAATCTGTCGACCACTGAAGGGGCTGTTATCGTGGAGATTGCTCCCCGTTCACCGGCAACCGTGGCCGGACTTGAGGTGGGGGATGTGATTGCGGAGATCAACGGCAAGAAAATCCGGACCGATGAAGATCTCTATCTGATTATCAACGATGCCCGCGTCGGTGATGTGCTGGATATGAAAGTCTTCCGCAAAGGAGAGATACTGGAAAAGAAGCTGACGCTGACAAAACGCCAATAGGAGAACCGGCGAGTGGAAGAACTTCAGGATTTGACGGAAACGGAGGAAGTGAGTGCGGCCGGCAGAGTGCCGTTGTTGCTCCGTGCGGAGCATCTGGTGAAAAGCTACAAGAAGCGACGCGTCGTTCGTGACGTGTCGCTTCAGGTTTCGCAAGGGGAAGTCGTCGGACTTCTCGGTCCGAACGGAGCCGGAAAGACCACGACGTTCTACATGATCGTCGGCATGGTCAGGCCGACCGAGGGGAGGGTCTTCATGGATACCGAGCGGATCGATAACATTGCCATGTATCGCAGGGCACGGCGGGGAATCGGCTATCTGCCGCAGGAGGCGTCGGTCTTCCGGAAGATGACTGTGGAGGGGAATCTGATGGCGATCCTTGAACTTGTCCGCTACCCCCGAAGCAAGCGAAAGGCCAGGGTGGATGAACTTCTCGAAGAGTTCTCGATCACTCACATTCGCAAGCAGATGGGATATATGCTCTCCGGAGGAGAGCGGCGCCGGACGGAGATTGCCCGGGCTCTGGCTGCCGAGCCGAAGTTCATGCTGCTGGACGAACCCTTTGCCGGAATTGATCCGCTTGCGGTCGAGGAGATCATGGGAATTATCCGCTCGCTTCGCGACCGCGGACTCGGCATCCTGATCACCGACCACAACGTCCACGAGACGCTGACGATTACCGATCGATCCTATATCCTGATCGATGGGGAGATCTTCCGCAGCGGACATACGCAGGAACTTGCGGACGATCCGGAAGTGCGGCGGAAGTATCTTGGTGAAACGTTCAAACTGGAGCGATACGGTGAGTGAGAAATCGGACGGGAACGGACAGCCGATGCTGCAGGGAGTGGTGATCACCGTCAGCGACAAAGCGTCGGTCGGGGAGCGGGAAGATCTGTCCGGACCGGAAGCGGCCCGGATGCTTGGGGAGCAGGGGATCGGGGTTGTCCGGATCGAGGTTGTGCCGGATGAACCGGAGATGATCGAGGAACGGTTGCGCAACTGTATCTTCGAAGATATTCCCTTGGTCATCACGACCGGCGGAACCGGTTTCGCTCCCCGGGATGTGACGCCGGAAGCGACGCTCCGGGTGATCGAGCGGCGGGCCGACGGATTGACCGAGGCGATGAGAGCCGCATCGCTGACGAAGAC
>CBFGQN010000294.1:0-5559 GCA_965650895.1 uncultured Ignavibacteria bacterium
AGGCGACTGTTCTGCGGGAGCAAATCGAAGAGATCGGAGTGGCGAATGCCGAAGTCTGAACGCCGGTCCCTTTCACTTCTGCTCGGAGTGGCGCTTCTGTTCGGGAGCAGTCTCCCGCTCCCGGCGCAGACCGATACGGCCGGTATCGACAGTACGGTCTCGGCCGACACGGCTGCGGGGACCGACACGCTTGCCGAGCCACTTGACTTCGGTGAGTTCATCGACTCGATCGCCTCAAGTCGCTTCGTCTACGATTCCTCCAGTCCCTCTCTCCGCTCGTTCAACGAGGCCGACATGAGCGGCTACCGGCAGGAGAGCGAGTTCGACTACGCCCGGACCGCCGAGCCCTCCAGCAACTTTCTCGCAAAGATCTTCGACTGGTTCTTCCGGCTGATCGACGGCATTTTCGGCAATGAAGTCACCGGACGGATGTTCCTCTATATCCTCTTCGGTATCGCTCTGGTTTTGGTGATCTGGCTTGTCCTGCGGGGAGAAGGGGGAGGGCTCTTCATGCGCCGAGGGGCGAAGCAGACTCCGATCGATTTCGAGGAGATGCCGGAGGATATCCACGCTATCGACTTCGACCGCCTGATCGCCGAAGCCCTGGCCGCCGGAGAGTTCCGTCGTGCGGTTCGCCTTCACTACCTGAAGACTCTCCGCTCGATGAGCGAACGGGGGATAATCGAGTGGTCGCGCGAGAAGACGAACGCCGACTACCTGCGGGAGGTGGAGCGGGATGATCTTCGATCGCGCTTTGCGGAACTGACGATCCTCTTCGACTATGTCTGGTACGGCGGTTTCGAGATCGACCGCGGACAGTACGGCAGAATGGGCGAAGCCTTTGCCTCGTTCAGGACATCGGTGGAGGGGAGAGGGTGAAATCCTATCGACTCTATATCGCCGTCCTGGCGGTGCTGCTCGGTCTGGTCGTCCTGGCCGAGGTCTTCCGGACTCCGCCGGTCGACTGGAACGACAGTTTTTCCCGGAGGGACAAGATTCCTTACGGGGCATGGATTCTTTACGAGCAACTCGATGATCTCTTCCCGGAGAACGGGGTCGAGGTCTCCGAGGAGACGATCTATCAACGTCTTGCGGGGGATACGAGCGAGGTCGGCAATTATATTCTGCTGAGTGACCGGATCGACCTGAGCGGACCGGATACCGAACAGCTTCTCTCCTTTGTCCGGCGCGGAGGACACGCCTTCCTCTCCGCCGAGAACTTTTCCGGTCCCATCGTCGACTCGCTCGGTCTGGAGGTCAGCGGGACGTTCTCCTTCATGATCGCCGCGGAGTTCGGTGGAGATGGGGATACCGTCCGGCTCAACTTCGTCTCCCCTTCGCTCCGGGCGGAGGAGCCCTATCCCTTCGCGGCCCGCAACGGCTTCTTCTACTTTGCCCTGTTCGATGAAGACAGTTCTGTGGTCCTTGAGACGACCGTCGCCGAGTCTTCATCCCAGAGAAAGGCCACCTTCATCAGGATGAAGCGGGGGGCCGGGGTGCTCTATCTGAACACGACGCCCCGCCTCTTCACCAACGTCGGACTGCTTGCAGAGCGGGGAAGCGATCATGCCGCCCTTGCCCTCTCCTATCTCCCGAAGGGAAAGGTGATCTGGGACGAATCCTACAAGCCGGAAGATATCACCGGCGGCGGCGAGTCGGAGTCGAGCCTGCGCTACATCCTCAGTCGCGAGGCGTTGCGGCTGGCCTGGTACGGTCTGCTTCTCGGAGTTCTCCTCTTTATCCTCTTCGGGGCGCGGCGGCGGCAGCGGATCATTCCGGTGATCGAGCCCCCTCGCAACACGACGCTCGATTTCGTCGGAACCGTCGGCAGACTCTATCATCAGCACGGTGACTTCCGCAGCGTCGCCGACAAGCAGATCACCTATCTTCTGGAATATATCCGGACGCACCTGAATCTGCCGACTCACAAGCTTGACGGGAAGTTCATCGAGAAGGCGTCGGAGCGTTCGGGCGTCGATGTCGAACGGTTGCGGCATCTCTTCGGACGAATTGACCACATCCGGACACGGCGCAGGGAGATGACGGCGGAGGAACTTCTTGCGCTGAACGGCGAGATCGAATATTTCTATCAGAACACGGAACGATAACGCAAACCACACGCCGCAGACGGCGGGATAACTACCGAAGGATTATGGAACAGGAGAACTTTTTTTCCGAACGGACCCACCTTGGAGATCTGACCGGGGCCGTTGAGGAGATACGCAGAGAGATCGGCAAGATCATCGTCGGTCAGCGCGAAATGATAGACCTGCTGATTGCCGCACTTCTGGCCGACGGCCACGTCCTGATCGAAGGAGTCCCCGGCGTCGCCAAGACGTTGACGGCAAAACTGCTGGCCCGGACGCTCGACATGGCCTACTCCCGCATTCAGTTCACTCCGGACCTGATGCCCTCCGACATTCTGGGGACATCGATCTTCAACATCAAGACGAACGACTTCGAGTATCATCCGGGACCGATCTTTGCCAACCTTGTGCTGATCGACGAGGTGAACCGTGCCCCGGCCAAGACGCAGGCCGCTCTGTTTGAAGTGATGGAGGAGCGTCAGATCACCCTTGAGGGGGAGACCCGTCCGATGTCCCTTCCGTTCATGGTGGTGGCCACGCAGAACCCGATCGAGCAGGAGGGGACCTACCGGTTGCCCGAGGCGCAGCTCGACCGGTTCCTCTTCAAGATCGATGTCGGCTATCCGACGCTGGAGGAGGAGACGAGGATCATTCGGGAGTATCACGAGCGGGGAGACGTCAACGATCCGAACGTCATACGGCCGGTGATCGACGCCGAGCGGATTCGCGCCCTGCAGGAGACCGCCCGCAGGATTCGCATCGATGACAATCTCGTCCGCTACATTGCCGAACTTGTGGCCCGGACCCGGGACAACAGCACTCTCTATCTCGGGGCTTCTCCCCGCGCCTCCCTTGCGGTGATGAGTGGAGCAAAGGGGATTGCGGCGATGCGGGGACGGGATTTCGTGACGCCCGAGGATATCCGCGAAGTACTGATCCCCACGCTTCGCCATCGCATCCTGCTGACGCCCGAGAAGGAGATGGAAGGTTCCGGAGCCGAGGATGTGATCGGATTGATTGTTGAAAGTGTGGAAGTTCCCCGCTAATCCTGAAAGGAAAGAAAAGACCGTGATGAAATCATTCCCTGTTCTCTTTGAAGGGCATAAAGCGGCCACCAAGAGTCGGATGCCGGTTCATTCTTTCCTCTCAGAGGGTTCCTTAAAAGTCTCGAATTGCAGAAGTCTCTGTTGCTTCGTGGTACTTTGTGCCCTTGGTGTCTTGGTGGTAAATCAACGGGGGAGAGGAGTTCACCACAAAGACACGAAGGGCACGAAGAATCACCAAATGGCAGAGCATTTCCTTAATGCGTGTCTGTGACTGCTCAGACCACAGAGCGTACAGGCTACTTTTACTGAGGTTGCCAAAGGCATCTAAAAGACCTATACTGTGGTATGGGTATGTACTACACACCAGAGCAACACGCCGAGCGTCGCAGGCGTGCGGTCTGCCTCAAAGAGAAAGGATGGCTTCAGGGGGATATCGCCGAGGCAATGGGGGTCAGCGACGGAGCGGTCAGCCAGTGGCTGAAAGACTACCGTGAGCATGGCCAGGCCGTCTTCGAACCACGTTACCGCGCACGAAAACCCAAGCGTTTTCCGGAGCATTGCGATGAGCAATTGCGAAGACTTCTTCAGCAGGGACCGCAGGCCCACGGCTATGCTGATGGTCTGTGGAGCGGTCAACGTGTCGCAAGGCTGATCAGCGAGCACTTTGGCATCGTGCTGAGTACGCGCACAGCCTATCGCATTCTTGATCGACTCGACTACAGTCTGCAGAAGCCGCAACACCGGGCATCCGAGCGCGATGAGCAGGTGATCGATCAATGGCACCGGCAACACCTGCCGACGATAAAAAAAAAGGCCGGAAGAAGGGAGTCACACTCGTGACGGTCGACGAAACGTGTGTGATGTTACAACCGGAGTGTGTCAGGACCTTCGCCCCCCGAGGTCAGACACCGGTGATCAGCGCACCGGCGCGTCGCAGGCGCGTTCAGGCGATCATTGGGATTACTCCTGCGGGTGAGCTTGCCTACCGGATGCAGAGCAGAAGCTTTCGCGGCAGTGACTGTGCCGGCTTTCTGGCCCATCTGCTCAGGCGGTTTCCGGGAGACATTCTGGTTGTCTGGGATCGGCTTCAGGCCCACCGCAGTAGCGATGTCAAGGAACTTCTCCGGCAGCATCAACGCCTTACCGTGGAGTATCTGCCGGCCTACTGTCCGGATCTGAATCCGCAAGAGTGGATCAACAAGGCGATCAAGCGGGACTACAAGCGCAATCGGGTGCTCAGGACGCTTGAAGAGTTGCGCCGGATGCTGCGCAACGCTCTTGAGGCCTTACGGCATCGCACCGGAAAAATCATCAGTTGCTTCTCTAGTGCAAGCTGGTTTTAATTGCTAATGGCGGCCTCAGTAAGAAACCCTCTCAAAGATATTCTGAAAGGGAGCGAGCGTATGCAACCCTTCGGTTCCGTCCAGAACGGCAAAGTGGATGTGCGTGAACCGTGCGTCCCGCTTCCTCTCGATCAACACCTCGGCAAACCATTGCGCCACCTCCTTTGGTCGGTGTCTGAAGACGCCGCATCCCCACGCACCGAGAACCAGAGCTTCATAACCGTAGTATCCGGCAATGTCGATGATCATTTCCATGCGTCTGAGCATTACCCCGGCGATCTTCGACATGTTCTCCGGTTCCCGTGCTCTGACCACCCCGGCATTGACGGCCGGTGCCGTGAGGAAGGAGAGTGTGTACGGTTCTTCAAGCAACCGGTCATGATCGTCCCGAAAGACGGGGACATCGGGGGAATAGATCATGTGGTCGGTGTAGAGACAGGTTCCGCAGTGACGATTGACCGAATACATCGGGCTGGACCTGATACAGGCGTACAAGCCGGAGGCGCGGGCGATGCTCTCCTCCTGTGCCTGGCTTCCTCCAAGAAATCCGCCTCCGGGATTTTTTGCCGAGGCAAAGTTCAATGCCAGAACTTTGTTCCCTTCCATCACAATTCGCCGGGCTGCTGCAAGGGTTGTCTCGTTCCGGACCTGATATATCGTCTGAGTGTCGACCGCAGTGGGTAACGGATTCTCTCCGCCATATATGTGTTCCGGAATATCGTCGGGTCCGTACAGCCTGGTATTCTTCACCGCATGTTCAAGGCGGGGACCGATGTCGATTCCCCCTTTAACCGGATGATGATAGATCCCCTGCTCAAGAATTTCTATTGTTTCCTCCGCGATGCGGGCGCGGGTGGTTCGGTTCGGATTCATGGCTGATAATGATTATGGTGACCTCATGTAATCGGTCACTCTGTTCGACTTCTTATCGTGTCATAGATAGATGATAGACTGTCTCCGAACGCAGAGTCAGCATGGCCGGATCTGAATGGTACGGAATACTCGCTCCGACTTTGAAAACTCTCCATGACCTGCTGCGGGGCCGGCTTGTCGAACTCCGGCACGGCCATTCTGATGCCGTTG
>CBFGQN010000295.1:0-5558 GCA_965650895.1 uncultured Ignavibacteria bacterium
GGACATCTCAACCTCGGTCCCCCTCAACCCGCCAGGAGTATTAAGTCCCGCTCCAGTTTCATACAGGATGAGGTTGTGCCCCCGCCCACTATAGGTGATGGTCCCTCCACTCTTCACGTAGACAATCATGTCTCCTATATCCTTGACAATCAGACTTCCTCCGGCTTCGACATAGATGATACCGTCGAGAATATCCTCCGTCTCAAGCACTCCCCCCGGACATATCCAGTGGATGCTCCTCTTGGATATCCGGCCGAACTTCTGATGATCCTGAACAATCGTCACATCTTCAGGGATCGATGGGTTCGGTCCGTAAACCATAATCCTTTCAGTCGTGTATGCCTGACAACCGTTCGGTGTCGTCACCTTGAGCAGAACGGTTTTCTCACCGGGAGTGGACCATGAAACCTGAACCGGGCCGGGTTGAGTGGAGAGTGTGGGCGTCGCTCCGGAACCGAAGTCCCAGTGATAACGATAATCATCTCTGTAGCTCCCCCTCACCTCGATCGGAAGACCGACAGCCGCTACATAACGACGGTGAACTTCAAGGTCATGAGGCAGAGAAATGCGGGCATAGGGCTTTGCATCAATGGAAAGATCCTGGCCGTTGTCGCTCCCGTCAACCCGCGGATTGCTGGCGATGACGCGCAGACGATAGGCCGAACCGCCGGCCGCTTCCCCGGGAAGATCAACGGTCACCGAACCGGACGTAGTCGATGACGCCGAGCCGAGGTTCTTGAATTCGGTCTGGAAGCTTCCGGTGGGACTGGAAAGCTGGACAATAAAGGCATTGCCGGGCTGGAACGTTCCGGTCGCAGTGTAGTTAACCGTTATCGTCTCCCCGGCGCAGAAGGTATTTTTGCCGAGAGGGGAGGTGGCCACTGTCTGCGAACAGAGCATTGCGGGGAGGAGAGTCCACAGTGCAGGCAGAAGGAAAAGATTCCGGGTTTTCATACGGGTCCTCTCAGATTGTTTTCGTGTGATATGATGGATGACTGGTCTCCTGAGTGGGAAAGACACCTTCCAGTCCTCATTCATCACACGACAATCCGGATTTCCTCTTCTTTATGCTCCTTCGTGATAAAGATCCCGGCTCCTAATACCCGAACCCCTTCAACCGCGACTCATCCGACCGCCAGTCCTTCCGGACCTTGACGAAGAGTTCGAGGTAGACCCCCTGCCCGAGAAACTCCTCGACGTTCTGCCGGGCCCGCGCACCGAGTTGCTTCAACGCCTCCCCTTTCTTTCCGATCAGGATCCCCTTCTGCGAATCCCGCTCCACGATAATCTCTGCGCTGATAAAGAGTTTCTCCGGCTCGGGACGCTCCTTGAACTCGACGATGTTCACCTCCACCGAGTAGGGGATTTCCTGGCGATACTGCTCAAGAACTCGCTCACGGATCAGTTCGCTGACGAAGAACCGCTGCGGCTGTTCGCTCAGCATGTCGGGATCGTAGAAGGGTTCACCGTAGGGGAGGTATTTCGTGACGGCCTCGATCAGATCATCGGTGTTCTCCCCTTTCAATCCGGAGGCCGGAACGATTTCCTGAAAAATGCCGAGGGCGTTGAACTGACCGATCAACGGCAGCACCTCCCGTTTGGATGTAACCCGATCCATCTTGTTCAGCAGAAGGATCACCGGTTTGCCCAGACTTCGGATATCTCCCAGCGACGTCCCGGCAAGGCGGTCGATGTTCGGATCGGTGACGTCGAGCATCAGCAGGATCAGATCGGCGTCCCGGACCGCATCGGCCACGTAGCCGGCAAGTTTTTCCTGCAGCAGATAGCGGGGAGTCAGGATACCGGGCGTGTCGATGAAGATGATCTGCGCCTCGTCGGTCGTCAGGATGCCGAGAACGCTTTTTCGGGTGGTCTGCGGTTTCCGTGTGACGATCGAGAGTTTGGCCCCGACAAGCCGGTTCATCAACGTCGACTTCCCCACATTCGGCTCGCCGACGATCGCGACATAGCCGGAGCGAAAGCTTGAGAGGGGCGAGGGCGTCTCGCTGGTCTGGTCTTTGATTTCATCCATACGTTTCCCGCTGTGATGCATGTTCGGGTTCTTGCCCGGGATTTTCTTCGGCGGTGCAACCGCACCCCGAAGGAAGATAGGAATGCGTCGCCAAACAGTCTCTCACGAAAACCCCTGTTCCATCACAACAAGAAGTATCACGACCAGAGGAAGAGAAACGGATGAGGCACTTCCACCCCATCCGTTTCTCTCCCGTTTCGGATTCATCGATCACAAAGCCGCTTCGCAGACAGTTTCATCAATCGACGGATTCTCTACCTGGACATCTTGCTCCAGTTCTCTTCCGCCTTCGCGGCCATATTCTTCTCATCGGACAGCCAGAGTTGAAGAGCATCGACCTCCAGATCATACAGGAAGAGATAGAGTCTTCCGTTCCGGACCAGGAACTTGTCCGGGTCGGTTCTGAAATATGCACCGACGGCGATCCCCGTGGCACACCATCCGCCATACTGCGGCAGATACCGCTCGGGATCGGCATCGAACCTTGCCTTCTGCGCGGCATCGACGAAGTAGTACTTCAGTCCATCATATTCGGACATATAGTCCTTCGACCCTCGTTGAGCCAGATTCATGTCGATATAGGAAACCGGGCTGTAGCCCTGCAGGGCGATCCTGCTGTCGTCGGTGTTGTGCCGGCTGTGGTCGCTCTGTCCACGTCCGTTTTCCAGAATCATGGGAAGGAAGAAGAGAACCAGCAGAATTGATCTTGAATGTTTCATTGCAGTATACTCTCGATCGTTGTTTGTTGTTTTCGTTGTGACGCTTCGCGGGAAGCGGAGCATGTCTGTTCAGTTCTTGAAATAGCGTTCGCTGACGACTTTGTCGTCGTTCCACTCTCTGCTGATGATCTCATGCCACCGTACATGCCCTCCGTCCTGCATGTCAAAGTCGAATGTGAACTCCGACATCGAGACGTCTCCGTCGACCATCGAGCGGTGGAAGGTAATTGCGTTGACTTGTCGGATCGCGCCGACAAATCCGTTCATCTTTTCCAGCATCTCCCCCTTGTTCGCCGTGGTCACGTCGTCCGAATCGAACGTCCGGGCATCATCATGGAAGAACTTCTGCACGGCATCGATGATCTGTCCGGCGGAGACCATTGCGTCCATTTCCGATACGCGATCTGTTAATTGCATGTTGGAACCTGTAGAATTGTGATAAGCAGGAATTACACTGCAAATCTATGAGGCGGGTCAAGGGGAGAGGGTACGAAACATTCTCTAAGAATTGCACTTTTTCAACCGGAATTCCGAGGGGGTCATGCCGGTCCGCTTCCGGAAGAATGCGGAGAAATGATTGGCTTCTTCAAAGCCCAGCGCGAACGCGGTCTCCCTGACACTGGTCTGTTGAAGCATGGATTTTGCCGTATCGGCAACCTGTGCGCGGATCAGTTCACCGGCGGTAACCCCCAGCCGGTTCTTCACGTTACGTGCCAGGGTCTTGACACTTACATGCATCCGATCGGCATAGAACAAAACGGAGCGCTCCGAGGTATGGTATCTGCGGATCAGTTCCAGCAGCTCCTGCACGAACGTGTCGACCATTCCGTTTGCGCAGGCGGCTCTGAACTCCAGTGGTGTGATTCCGGCACCACCTCTGAAGAAACGGTTGAAGTATGCCGGATCGTCGAACCCCAGTTCATAGGCAATCTGCTGGACAGGACTGTCGGTAAAGGCGAGGCGTTTGCGGCTTTCGATCAGCAGCTTCCGTTGCAGCATATTCTTTATCGTCACCCCGAGTCTGCTCTTCACCAGTCTCCGGACTGTCCGGGCATCACCGGAGAATTCCGCCAGCAACCGTTCCACGTTGCGGCTCTCGGCAAAGCGGGCGTCGACAAGCTCCTTCAGATCGAACAGGAGATCGTACTCATCCCTGTTTGCGTTGAACGGGTTCTGCAGGAACCATTGACGGGAAGAAGTATCGAGGATGTTTGACGGAGAAGTCTCAAGCAACGTCGGGAACGTCCCGTACGCATCCGAAAACTCTACATACCCCAGCGACACCAGATGTTTGAAGAGGACACGGTAGTCTCTGGATTCCGAGACGAAGGCATCGGGGAATTCCAGCAGGGCCAGTTCAAATTCACCGGCAGGAAACCTGACGGACTGACCGGGAGAGAGAAAGATCAGTCTGTTCTCGAAATCCCGATAGGTTCTGAAATCGACTTCCAGAAGCCCCGATCCCGATTTTACCCAGATCGAGACGTGGCGGGAGAACGTGAGCCACTGATCGTTGACCGGTTCAAGAATTTTCAACATGAAGGACCGATGAAAAAGGATATCCCGTTTCCGTTTTCCGTACGGTACGGAGACCGATCCTCTCCCTTGCGGAAGACCGCATCCGGAAGGGATACTGCCCCCCCTTCCGATCCCCGCTCCGGCCGGAAGACCTGTATCCCTGTCAGGAGTGGAGAAGAGGGGCGGATCATACGTGGGAGAGAGGGGAGTTCACATTCCCGAACAATTTCTCCCCGCAACCGATGGCCGCACGGCTCAGAGACTTCGCACTTTCCGCAACTGCGTCAGTGCGGCCCGGAAGTCTTTCGGCGGTTCGGCCTCGAAGGTCATCTCCTCGCCGGTTGCCGGGTGAACGATTTTCAGCGATGCGGCGTGAAGCGTCTGGCGATCGATCAGAGGACGCTCCTCCCGACCGTAATCGCGGAATTTTCGCTTGATCGATGAGAGGTAGAAAGCGTCGCGGGCGCCGTAGAGATGATCGACCAGCAGGGGAAGGCCGACCGTTTTGCAGTGAACCCGGATCTGATGCTGCCTGCCGGTCAGGGGCTGCGCCTCGATCAGCGTGAACCCCTGAAAAAGTTCGCGCCGTCTGAGAATCGTGGTCGCCTCCTTCCCGTCGGCACTCGGCCGTATCCGTCCGGAACGTCCCGGATCGGTCGCCAGAGGGATATCGACAATCATCTCCTCATCTTCCATCATCCCCTCGACGATCACCAGATACTTCTTTTCGGTCCGCCGCTCACGGAACTGCTCGTTCAGATCGCGATGAGCCTCGGCATCCCTGGCGAAGAGGACGACACCACTTGTCTCCTTGTCGATTCGGTGAACCGTCCAGAGTCTTCCGAACTCCTTCGCCGCCAGAGCGCGCAGCGACTCACGGTCGTCGTGCCGTTCGGGTATCGTGGCCAGGCCTGCGGCCTTGTCGAAGACCAGCAACGTCTCGTCCTCGTAGAGCACGGAATATTGCGCACGCTTTTTCTGCGGACGTTCCTCGGCTGCTGCGGCAGCCTCTTCGGCTTCGATCCGTTCCAGCCACTCTTCTATTTCCTTTTCATCGATCATAAATCCGTCTCCCGGTAATCATGCAACATGCATCGATTGCAGTCTGTGGTTCTACACCTCATCGAAATCTCCTCTTGCCGAGGAGACCGTGTTTCGCATCAGCATGGCGATGTTCATCAGTCCGACCCCTACCGGCACCTGCGTGATGGCGGTGCAGCGGGGGGCGTCTTCAACAAAGTTCACATCGCCGACGACCCGGTATCCCTTCTTGGCCCCGGGATCATCCA
>CBFGQN010000296.1:0-5549 GCA_965650895.1 uncultured Ignavibacteria bacterium
CCCGGAGCCGGAACGCACAACGCCGATCTGACGGTCGATGGCCGTTACGTGATGACGACCGACGAAGTGAACTTCACGCCGAAAACCCTGAAAGTCTGGGATCTGGCCGATATCGACGACATCGTAAAGGTTGCCGACTGGACACCGGCTCCGGGGGAGACGATTCACAACATCCATATCAAGGGGACCGTGGCCTATATCGCCTGGTATACGGCCGGTACCCGCATCGTTGATATTTCCGATCCCCTTAACCCTGTGGAGATCGGTTTCTATGATATGTTTCCCGGCAGCTCATCGGCGACGATCGGCAACTGGGAGGTCTATCCCTACTTCGAAAGCGGCAGGATCATCTCCAGCGACATGACGACCGGACTTCACGTCTTCACTTTCGACGGTGCAAAGAAGGGATTCGTCAACGGAACCGTCCGCGATTCGGTGACCGGCGAGCCGCTGGCGGATGTCGTGATCGATCTTCCCGGGCTGGGACGAAGCGTCACGACCGATGCCGAAGGACATTTTCAGGTGCTGGCGGCCGAGGGGGAGACCGGCTTTGAGGCGCGGTTGCTGAATTACAGACTGAAGACCGGAGAGTTCATCCTCTCCAGCGACGGCACAGAAGTGGAGATCCTTCTCTCTCCTCTGCGTCTCCGTCCGGTCCATATCGTCCCGGTCGACGGGGTGACCGGCGAGGAGATCGTATCCTTTGCCTTCAGCATCGAGACGCGGGGGGAGGGGAAGAGCACTGCCTTCCCTACGCTGCGGCTTCCGGCCGACAGTGGCTACACGATTCATATCGGTGCGTGGGGATGGTTCCCCCGGACAATCCATATCGATCCGAATGTGGAGGGGGATATCGAGGTCCCGATGCAGCCGGGATACAGCGACAATGCCGAGCTTGACTTAGGTTGGAGCCTGGGCGATCCGGGTGATGACGGCGCCGCTTCCGGAGCGTGGGAGCGGGGAGATCCGATCGAGTTGCGACTGGAACTTCAGGGACAGGGGAGTGCGACTCTCGAACCGGGAGACGATCATACGCCGGGCGGAGGGACAAAGGCCTTCATCACCGGTATTCTCGACGACATCCCCTCAGGCTTCCAGCTCTCGGATGTCGATTCGGGTCGGGTGACGCTGACGTCGCCGGAGTTCGATCTGACCTCCTACGGTGATCCTCACATCTCCTTCTGGCTCTGGTATGTAAACCAGGCGTTCAGCTTCTTTCCGAGAGATGATGAACTCTATATCCGGATCTCGAACGATGGAGGGGAATCCTGGACCGACATGCTCGTGCTGGAGTTCGGAGCGCAGGAGTGGACCGAGTATCGTCTCCGTGTTGCCGATTATACGGCTCCGACAGCAATGATGAAGTTCCGCGTGATTGCCTCCGATTCCGGTGAAGAGGGATGGGTGGAGGCCGGACTGGATGATTTTCTTGTGAGCGATACCGGATCGATCAGCAGCGTCGGGACGAGGGGGGGAGCGGCCGAAGGGAGAATCCGGTTGATGCCGAATCCGCTGACCGGGGAACGCCCGTTGCGACTGCAGCTTCCTGGGGCCGAGTCGGCGGAATCAATTGCGCTGCACGATCCTCTGGGACGGGAAGTCCTGTTCATCGGCAGGGAGGATCTTCCCGTCGGAGGAAACGATATCACTATCAACGTGCAGAATCTCCGTTCCGGTCTCTACTACCTCAAGGTAGTGCTGAAGGACGGAACGGTCCTCTCCGAGCGGGTGGAGATCCTGCGGTAGGGGTCTGGATGGTGAAAAAGAGGAAGGCCCGAATGAAAAGGCATACCATTGGGGTATGCCTTTTTCATTCCCACAGTAACTTGTGGTCGGCGAAGAGGTCGATCGATACGACAGGTCTCTTCGGCCCGCAAATTCATTCCATCCATATCACAACATCATGGAGGTCTTTCGATGCGATACGCTGTTCGGTCTCTTGGTCTTCTCCCTCTGTTCCTTCTTCTGCTGCAAACCGGTCATTCACAATCCATACCTCCGGCAGTCGATACGTTGCATCAACAGCAGGCTGTATCCGATTCCGCAAGGAGAATGAACGTTGTAGGCAAGTCTTCTGCGAGATCGGGAGCCCTGCATACGTCTCAGGGGAGGAGTGATACGATTCCCCCCACGGTCACCATTCTTTATCCGGAAGATGGGGATACCGTCAGTGTCTACGCACGTATGATGTGGGTACAGGTTTCCAGCTATGACGAGGTCGGTGTTGTCCGCATGGAGTTTCTGCTGGATACGATCTATCATAGAGCAATCGGGGGAAGTAATGTATGACGACGATGTTTACATTAACTGGACGCCGAATTTTGAGGGAGAACATCATACCCTGACGGCGGTTGCATACGATGCCACGGGCAACAGAGGGAGTTCGGAGACCATCAGCCTGACTCTCTTTCCGATCTTCGACACGGCCGTCGACGGCAGCTACGATCTTGAGGAACAGGGAGTGGAAGTGCTGGGTGTCGAGTACGGCAGTGCCGACGGACGGGTCCTGATCCGGTTCAGCCTTCCGTACGGAGCGGATATCGTTGCCGAGGTTTACGATCTGGGAGGAAAACTGCTGACGCAGACCGATCCGCGACGGCACCATTCCGGTGAAGGGGTGATGCCCCTTGAACAGCTTCCGGTTGTTCCCGGTGCCTATCTGGTGAAGCTTACAGCACGCGACGGAGGGCGCGTCTCGACCGCTGCCGGAAAACTTCAGATCATGCAGCGGTAGCCGGTAACAACCGGGTCTGAAAATACTCTTGTGAAGTAAGGTCTCATTCCCTAAGTTCATCGGGTCGAATGCTGACGATATATTTTTCTCACTATACATGGAGTCGAAAGACGTATGAAAAAACCGGTTCTACTGATGGTAACGTTGCTCGTGGCGACGGTCGGTATCCTCAGCTATACCTTCCTCTATGCGGGAAGCACGAAGAGCGAGAAAGCGGTCGACGGCAAGAGCAAGACCGAATGTTCGTATGAGGCGGTCTCTGCGGAGGATTGCGACTGGCACGCGCGGAGTGCCGAGGTGAAGGCGTCGTGCGATGGGAAGCGTGCCGGCGGAGAGAAGATGTGGGGAAGCTGCAAGGGGGAGGTCAAAGAGGATTGCAAGAAGAAGTGCGACTGGGAGAGCAAGCACGGAACGCAGACCGAAGAGAGCCAGCCGCAGATCGAGATCAAGTGATCGCGATTGTCGCATAAAACAATATCGATATGAACAACGGGCCGCGACGGAAACGTCGCGGCCCGTTCATCTTGGTGATTCTTTGTGCCCTTGGTGATTTTGTGGTAAATCCTGCGGGGAAGATTTACCACAAAGCCACGAAAAGCACAAAGCATCACCAAGTGCCCCCTTACTCCACGCTCAGTTTTGCGATGCCTTCCATCGCTCCTGCCCGTACTTTTACCAGATATATCCCCGGCACCAGTCCGGCGGTACTGATTGTCCCCGATCCCCTGCCCGTCTCCCGGTCGTAGCCGATAGCGTCGGTCGAAAGCTGAAGAACCGTTTGGCCGGAAGAAGCATGCGTCACGGAAACTGTCGGGACGGCTCCGGCCATTCCCCCCTCGAACTCCACCCGCACCGACGCATTGACCCGCACCCGGCTCGGATAAAGCCGCACGACGAGATGCAATGCGGGTTCCGATAGTTCACCTCCCGGAAACAACTCCTGCGAATCAAAACAGAAGAGGGAATCGGCAAACGAAACCTTTCCCGTTGTGATCTTCGGAGGAACCCGCTCCCGAACGGTGAGATCGACGGGAATCAGTCTGAACGGCTCGTAGGGGACCTCCACATCCTCCGCTTTTGCTTCTGTCGGAGTACTTGTTCGGCATCCGTAGGAGAAGAGAGGGTCAAGGCGGAAGAGGTGGAGTGTGTAGTGAGAGTAAGGCCACTCTCTTCTCTCGGTCAGTCCGGTGAAGAAGAGACCGTTATCGAAGGTCGGGGCATAGAGCGCATAGTCGTTGTCATAGGTTATGTCTTCCTCCTCATCTATATATTCCCCGTCCTCATCCAAAGGAGTGTGATACTCCATCTCTTCCAGAACATTATCCGGCGCGTATCCCGAATGAATGATAGTTCCGGCGGTGTCGATCCTTGTCAGCGTGATCTCCCGGCCAAACATATATTCCTGAAAGAAGCCCGAGCCTGAGGCTAGGAGGACATCGCCCGATTCCTCTTTGGTGATATGCAGCACGTTCAAGGGATACTCCTCACCCTGATAGGATTTCGACCAGCATCGGATTCCGTCTGACTGATAAAGAGAGGTCCAGGGGTATTCATCGCGTTCGGGGAGTGTGACCTGCAAATCTTTCCGGCAGTACGGAAACCCCACCGTGCAACGGAAGTCCGGTTCTGGCACCCTGAACGTTACCATGATCCGGTCTTCGCCGACAGATTGCATATCGACAGGTCCATTCCTTGTAAAGAAGCTCTCTCCCCACTGCGGTTCCCCATCCGGAGAAAGAAGGGTGATAAATGCATACGATGTGACTTCGCAGGGATAGTCCCTGATCGTACCGGCAATTGCAACCGAGCCGTCTTCCGTCAGTGTCAGATTCCAGGGATGAAGACCATAACGGTAGCAGGAAGTGTTCTTCGGCGTCAGACAGGAATCGGAGTATAGTGCCGGGAGCGAACCGGGGTCCAGCCCCAGAGAATGCCGTGAAAGCTCTTCACCGTTTCTCCCGTATCTGGAAATCGTCAGGAAGGAACTCTCGCCGTACCCACTCAGAGCAATGATTTCACCCTCCGCATTCTCTGCAAGATCCACTACCCGGCTTTCGACGGAGTCCATGCTGAACGACCGTATCCAGAGAGGAGCTCCCGCGCTGTTGACCTTGATCAGAAAGGAAGTTCCCTCGCCATCATTTCTCCTTCCGGACTTTCCCTGCGGACTGATTGTCGCGCCGCCGATCACGTAGCCTCCATCGGCGGTCTGAATCATTTCAGTCATGATGATATCTATATCGGCGTCATATATCATCCCCCACTCGATCGTACCAATGGAAGTAAGCTTCAGCAGAAGAGGAAGTTCCATCAAGCGGTCGCTCTCCCGGGGTCTCAAACGGGAGCCGGAGACAAGACAACCTCCGTCGGCCGTCGATATTATCCGGTCCGGCTTGATCCCGGCGAACGACCGATGGAACTGCGTCTGAGCGTCGGCACCGAGGCCGAAGAAAAGAAGGAGGGGAAGCACGAGAAGGGAAAAGCGCGTCATCAGGGTATCCTCCCGGTTGTGAATGGATTCGGGGAAGATAGAGAATCATGTATTGCGGCGCAGGGTAAAAATGGAGGGATGATGGGAATGTGCGATGCAGAGATTATCTATGCTCAGGAATTCGGTCCGGGTCTTCGATGACGGGAGGTGCCGGACAAAGATTCCTGATTGACGGAGTAAAGGTTTCTGACTCGGTCTGAACCGAACGAACATTCACAGGCTCCATATCCAACAGCTCGATCTCAAATGATTCTCTGCGAATACCTGCAGGTTCTATCCGTACATCCGGGATTTCAGAGAGGGTGCAGGGAGAGGGGAAGCGGG
>CBFGQN010000297.1:0-5547 GCA_965650895.1 uncultured Ignavibacteria bacterium
TGACTCTGATCAGATCCTCTCTGTACATCGCCGGCAGCCGTTGAATGATCACTTCGATAATATCCCCTCGATCGATGATCGGTATCATTTGTCTACCGTCATTGAACCGCACAGGTGTCCTCTGACCAACAGCGCGCTTCAACCGACGGATCCTGTCAAAAGCCCCATGTACGGTACTGGCAACTTCGATTTCCAGAAGTGTGAGAATCCGCTTGATGTCTTCTTCCGTCCAGACTACAGGTCCAAGCTGGAGGTTCAGGAAATGGTTGATAATGTACGCAGGGAGACGAATACCGGAAGCCATGTCGTGCCGGTTCCACAAGTACAGGAGACGTCGATACGACTCCTGATTCATTTGCCAGAACTCATCTTCAAGCAGCAGCATCTCTTTCACTACATCATTCCGGCAAAGGGAATAGTCATCAAGGTTGTAGCTATGCCCACTATAACCCTTGCTTTCGATCTCCCGCAGGATGAGCATGACGGAGACCTCCAGACAGATTTCCCGTCGCACCAGATAGAGCAGATCGTACAGATCAACGTCCCGGATCTTCTTCTCCACAATTTCAGAAGCCTTGCGAGGCATCGAAAACAGATATGAAGTGATATCGAAGAGCGAGTAGTAGTCGATATCGTGCATAGGAATCGGTTGCATGGTTACTCCGTTTCGTATCGGACTTGATGGAGCGTGTGCCCCTGGCATCAACGTTCAGTCAAGATAGCCCTTGAAGAAGTTTTTCCGTTTTGATCTCCTTGTGATATGCTTTTCCTTCGTCGGACCGGGAACCGGCGGCTTGTAGATGCCGAAGTACTCCGCGCCGGTCAGTGAGGCGTAGCGTCCGGCGTCGAGCGTGTGGTCGTTGAACTTCACCGGTTCGTCCAGCAACACCCCCTCCTTCGTCTTCCGCCACTTGTATGTCGGCAACTCCTTCAGGATGTCGGCCGAGTCCGAGGTGACGTGAATCGTGAACCGCTTGAGATAGTCGATGCCGTAGCGGACGCTCTTGTTTGCCGGGTGGATATTGAAACCGGCCCGGGCTATCTCGTCAATGCGGTCCGGCTCTGCGGCGTCGGCGGCGATCAGGTCGGCGGAGGAGACGCCGGCGTCGTGGAGTCCGGTGATGATTTCGAGGTTGGACATGTTGGTGCGGTAGAAGTGTTCGTGCCAGTAGAGGGCGTTGGGGGTGGAGACGGACCCACCCCGTCCCGCTTCGCGGGACACCCCTCCCGGGAGGGGATGGGTCAGGGAGAGCGTCCAAACGACTTCGATCAGGGTGCTGGGAGAGGCGGAGCCGAAGTCGAGGCCGTAGGCGCGGGCGACGATGTTTGTCCTCGGCAGTTCCGGTACCACCTTCCAGTGCTTGATGATCGTGTCGGTCGGGGTTGCCCACAAACCAAGCGTGTAGATCGTGTAGAACTCCGTGTCGAGTTCCGACAACCGCTCGAGCTCTGCGATGTACTCCGGATCGAGAAAGACGTTGTCCTTGTATGTCGTGTGGAGCAACTCGCAGGGATCGACCGGGTTGAGATGAAAGCGTTGGCGGATCCAGTGCGTATCGTAGATCGGGTTGTACGTGCAGAGGATCTGCTTGTAGCTCGGCGTCTTTCCCCGGAGCCGCAGGTTCAACTGGTTGAAGTCGACCTCCAGCAGCTCCGTCGCCTCCTCAATCCAGATCGAGGTGATCCCGGCAATCGACTTGATTTTCTCCGGATCATCCATCCCCGCAAACATGATGCGCGATCCGTTCGGAAAGATGATCTCCATCTCACCACGGATCACCTTAACCACTCCGAGGAGATTCCAGTCGGTCAGGACATCGACCAGAAGGGCGAACTGACTCTTGCGACAGGTACGGTAGACCTTCCGGACACAGAGAATCCGCTCTCCGGGAGTGGAGCAACACCGGATGATGACCTTCTGCGCAGCGGCGACCGACTTGCCCGACCCGGCACCACCATACATGTGGAGGTGCCGGACCGGACACCCGATGTAGGGGCGGTAAGCCGGGTTGATGACGCTGTCGCGGAATGTGATTCTCATGGGTTTCTCATAGACCTCGGCTCCTCGTGGAGTCCGGACCTCGGTCTCACGACCGAGGGTACTCACTCAGATGTCCGTCCGTACTCGGGGTCAGGTCGTCAGCGGAGGCTTCCAGCATCATGAACGAGATGATGGTTCATGTGATGGCCATGCAAACGAGTCCGGCAGATCGACGACGATATGCTGGTGCAGGTCGACGATCTGCTCCTTCGTGTAGCCCCGCCTCTTCCCCTTTGTCGAGAGGAGATAGAGGATCGCCCACTTCTCCCCCGACCTCACCGCCTCGGCAAGCTTTGCCTCCCCTTCGTCCAGAAGCGTCTCGGTCTCTTCGTCGATGACGCGTCGTATCTCCTCCGACTCTTCTGCTCGTCCGGTGATCGTGCTCCGGTCACACCCGAGCTGCCGGGCCGCTGCGGAGATGTTCCCGTGCTCAGCACGGATCGCCCCGATGATCTCCTCATCGCTCCACTGCTTCGTACGTGCCTTCCCTCTCCCCCCTGCCCGGTCCTTCCGGATCGCACCAGCGATCTCCGGCACCTGACGAGCCCGCTTGCGAATCGTCGTCGCAGAACAGCCCAGTTGCCGTGCGGCACCACTGACCGTCCCTCCGTTCTCCCTGAGCGCATCGAGTATGTCATCGTTCGAATACCGCATGTCCGACACCCCACTAACACCACAATCCCCCGCTGTTTGCGAAACCGACACTTCTGCGTTTTTGGTACTGGGAAGGGCGATTTCGGGTCCTTTTGCTCTCCACTAACACCACACTCCCCCCCGCCTTCCGAAAGTGTGCACTCCCCGGGAGGTTCCCCTGCCGGACCGCACGGCACATCACGCGGCAAACCGACCGGCATGAGGCCGCTTGAACGGACCTCTACCTTCGCAGCGTGAGCGGAGCGATCACCGCTTCGCCTTCAGGATCACCAGCATCACATCGCACACTGATCGATGGAACACCAGTGGATCGACCCGCCTTCGGCGCGTCTGATCCTCCAGAGCTTCGAGACCAATGGAACATCAATGGATCGACATCTGCCGCACCGGACACTTCACCGACCGCTTCGGTCGTGAGGTGGAGCTGACCGACGAGAAGCTCGACCGGATGATCGCGCAATACGACCCCGCACAGCGCGAGGCTCCGGCGGTGATCGGTCACCCGCAGATCAACGCCCCGGCCTTCGGCTGGGTCACCGCACTCCGACGCGACGGCGACCGACTCCAGGCGAAGTTCAGGGACATCGTGCATGAGTTTGCCCAGGGAGTCAAACAGAGGATGTGGCCGAAGCGGTCGATCAAGTTCGATGAGGAGATGAACCTGATCCACGTCGGCTTTCTCGGCGCCGCCCCTCCTGCAGTCCCGGGTCTGGCGGAGATCCAGTTCAGCGAGGAACCGGAGGGGACCGAGGTGGAGTTCGAGCTGGCCGACTACCGGATGCCGATGGTGGCGAACCTCTTCCGCCGCATCCGCGACTGGTTCCTGACGCAGGACGGGGTTGACATCGAGGCGGCGAACGAGATCATCCCGCCGGAGGTGATCACCGATCTGTCGGACCAACGGGACGAGGTTCCGGACTGGCTGGTCAACCGTCTGGACCGGATCGAGCGGATGATGCGGGAGCGGACAGTCGAATGCAGGGAGACACATCAATTCGGGGGAGATATGGATAGATCGGGAACGCAAGTAGTGGCGAGTCAGAACGGGGGGCTCGATAAGAACAGCCGTGGGGTTACACCCCCCTGCCCCCCTCAAGGGGGGAACACCCCCAGTCCGCCCGTGGCGGGCAGCTCTCCTCCAGGAGGGATGGCGGCCCTGGAGCGACAGAACAACGAGCTGCAGCGGCGACTTGATGAGATGGAGTTCACGGCGTTTCTGGAGAGCGACGAGATCATCGGGCGGGTAACGCCCGGGATGCGCGAGGAGGTGATGGAACTCTACCGGGGCGAATACGAGGCCGATGCGCTCAGGGCACGATCCGGTGCAGAGTTGGCCGGGAACGGAACCGACGGCGGAAGCAACGTCGAGCGACTGAAGAACTTCCTGAAGAGTCTGCCGGTCTCCGTCGAACTCGGGGAGATGACCGAGTTGAGCGGACGGGATGAATCGGCATCTGATGATGACCAGTACCGGGCGGAAGGTGAGGCGATTGCGAAGAGTGCATAGAGGTCGGTGATCGTTGACGTTCGGATAAAGAAGACCATCAATTGTTTGGAGAGATCATGAGTTCATTGGGAGTAACAGAGACGCCGCAGACGCGGGATAACCTGATCGCCGGGAGCTTCCCCCGCAAGGAGGTCGGCGTGACGCTGGTATCGGGGCAGAACCTGACACGCGGCACCGTCCTCGGCAGGATCACTGCCTCCGGGAAATATACCGCCTACAACAACGGGGCGGTCGACGGATCGGAACAGGCACGGGGCATCCTTGCGGTCGATACCGACGCCTCGGGGGGCGATGTCTCGACCGTAATCTACGTCACCGGCGAGTTCAATGAGGAGGCCCTGACCGGGTTCGATGAAGCGGCGCGGGCTGATCTGGAAGCGTTGAATTGTTATGTGATGGCGTGAGTGGAATTGATGCCCGAATCAGCGGGCTGATAGCCGGTGGAGACGATCAAGAGATAACGCCCGATGTAGCGGGCAGACACACCCCGTCCCGCGAAGTGGGACACCCCTCTCAAGAGGGGATGGGATGAGCAATCACAACATGTACTATGAACGAGATTCTGTTTGACAGACGGGCATTGACCGCGGCGATCCAGTCGCCGGATCTGAAGGTCCGACGTCGATTCCTCATCGACAACTTCTGGCCGAAAACCATCACCGAGACCTATAGCGACAAGGTCGACTTCATGGTCTTCGAGGGGGAGAACGGTCTGGCACACTTCCGCTACGTCGAGTCGACCGGCAAGACCGTCCGCAAGAAGTCCGACAACCTCAAGTCGATCGAGATGCCCTACGTCCGTGAGCGCATCCAGGCGACCGCGAAGGAACTCCAGAAGAACTTCTCGCTCAACGGCATCTACTCGCAGTCGGCGAAGAGCGTTGAGCAGGCCAGACGCCGCGCCATCAACCGCTACCTGACCGTCCTGAAGAACCGGACGATGCGTCGCGAGGAGTGGATGGCCGCACAGCTCCTGACCGCCGGCGGCTTCATCTACGACGACGGCGAGACGCACGTCGAGGTCGACCTGAACCTCCCGGCCGAGTTGACGCCCGCTCTTGCCGGCACCAGCCGCTGGAACGACAGTGCCCCCGACATCCCCGGCGACTTCATGGACTGGGCCGACCTGATCGACACCTACAGCGGTGTTGGTGCCGGATATGCCCTCTTCGGTCGTTCTGCCGCCAAGAGCTTCCGCAAGAACGACGACATCCGGAAGGAGCTCGACAACCGGGGCATACAGGCCGGGACGTTAGAGCTTGACCTGCGGAAGTCGACCGCCCGCTACATGGGACGCTACAACGAGATCGAGTGCTACGTGTACAACCACCAGTACACCGATCAC
>CBFGQN010000298.1:0-5546 GCA_965650895.1 uncultured Ignavibacteria bacterium
CATCAACCAGAGATCCAGCATGATGAAGACTACGACTTTACCAACCACAATTGGTCGTCTTGTGCTCGGGCTATTCAGTCTGCTCTGCGTTGCATTTCTTTCAGCACCGCTCTCCGCTCAGGAGATCGAGAATACGCTGGAAGAGTGCGCGGGGGGCACGCTGTACTATGTAGCGTATCCGGACACGGTGACCAATGCGCAAGACGCTCGTTTTGCCGCAAATTATCCCGAGGAATTTTTCCTCTACATTTTCTCCCCAGTCGACCAGCAGGTGAAGATCGGTCGCGCGAACGGCGCGTCGATCTCGAAGAACATCATCGGCGGCGACATTCTTGAATTCGATACCCGGGAAGTAGCGGTTCCTCTGATTTCGGTTCGCAACAGCAAGGAGACGAACGTCCTGAAAGTTGAATCGGAATCACCGGTCGTTGTCTACGCATACATGGCGACCCGTTTCGGGTGTGCAGCCTTTACACCGGTTCCGGTAGACGCGTGGGGAACCGAATACTACGCAGCAACCTGGGAGGGTGAGTTCGTTCGCGATATTCAGCCCGCCGGTGAGAACAACTTCGATGCGAGCGTGAAGGTGCCGGCACCGGCCGAGATCCTGGTGATTGCGGCATACGACAACACACAGGTAACGATCAATCCGACCGGCGCTCTGGTCTCCTGCGCGAACTGTACGCGCGTGACCCTGAAGGCCGGCGAGGCCTATCTGGTGCAGTCGTTCGTCGACACAAACGAGGGTGTTGAGCGGCAGGCGGACATCGCAGGGACCTCGATTACGGCAAACAAGCGTATCGGCGTTGTCTCGGGGAACACACGCATCTGGCATGAGCCGTTTGCAGACGGATTCCTGGGGGCAAACTCGTACAAGGATCTGGTTGCCGAGTGGCTTACACCGGTCGAACAGCATGGAACGACCTTTATCTTCATGCCGACGTGGGACGATCTTCGTCAGCGTCCCGGAGCCGACCCTGTCCGCACAAAAGAATATATCCGCGTCTACGCCACAACCAACAAGAACACGGATGTGGGGTGGTTCAACACGCTGGGAATACTTGAACCGGGACAGTCGACAAAAATCAAGAAAGGTGAGTTTTCCCACGAGCCGCGCGGTGAGGTCGGGAACGCAATTGCCTACGTCACCTCCGATCCGGGACAGGCGCACCAGTCACCCCGTCCGGTGACCAAGTTCAATGGAACAACCGGTAGCGGTAACTATATCGGCGCCAGCTATAAGTCCTGGGGTTCCTATCAGGTTGAGATGGTCCCCCGCGAGCAGTGGGTCTCCTACTCACCGTTCAAGGCCCCCTCTTATCCTTCAAGCATGAAGCACTACCTGAACCTGGTCACCGATACAAACAACCAGTTCAATGTGTACTATCGTTCCGGTTCGGGAGGCCGCCAGCTCTTCCCATTTAACCGCGGGAAGATTCCTGGAACAGACCTTATCTGGGGAAGCATTATTGTCAACCCGGGACTGAACTACATTGTCGAAGCGGACGACGGCGCGCGCTTCAGCGGTTTTATTTACGGCAACTGGGCCGGATATGAACTCTATCGTCCGGGCGCACCGAAAGATGACGACGACGACAAGAGCAAGTCGGTGGCCGGAGGAGGCCAGAGCGATATGCCGGAAATTCTCCATCCGTCGGAGTACGAGGAGAACGTCGCGATGATGTACGGTTATCCGCTGGTTCCTTCCCGTTGCGTACTTGCCGATCCGGACAAGTACAAGGTGACGATCGAGCAGAACTGCGATGAGATGTTCATCACGATTGAAGCGGAGAATCCGAATCCTTCGGGTCTGAAATTCATCCGCCTTCTGAACGATCGCGACAGCACATTCAATACACGACTGGAGTTCATTGAGCCGGCAAGTGCTCTGGAACTTCGTGAGAAGAACGTTGCGAAGGCACGGATTCGTCTGGTGGCAATCAATCCGCTTCAGGATGCCCAGGGCGTTGTGGAGTTCAAGGATCGTACGCGCGAAGGCCAGGTACAGCGGGTTCGCTTCAAATACGAGGCCGAGCGGGTCACAACGGACCGACCGGACGGCATCGACTTCGGCAGCCTGACGATCAACTTCCCGGCCGGTGAGCAGGCCATCACGTTCACCAATCCGCTGGACAAGGATGTCGTCGTCAAGGAACTGAAGTTCTTCCTCGGCAACCAGGAGTTCGTCATCACGCGTGTTGAGCCGAACTTCGACTGGGAGAGCGGCAAGGATTCGATTGTCCTGAAGACCGGACAGTCGCTCAAGGTCTGGATCGATATCACGCCGAAGGATGAGAACCGGATCTATCAGGATTCGCTGATCGTCGTTCTGGGCTGCGTTCAGGTGTCGGTCCCGCTGCGGGCGGCAACGGTTCAGGCATGTCTCTTTGTTGATGATCTGCCCTTCGGAACATTATCGCCAAATGAAGCGAAAACCCTTCCCTTGAGAATCTGCAATATCGGTAAGGGACGCATTACCTTCCATGACTCAACTGCAACCGGAGGTGGAGCTTTCCTTACGTGGTTACTGACGGAATTCAGTGTCGATCAAACCGACATTGATCTTCTGAAAGCGACCACACTCAATGCAAACGATTGTGTAACCATCAACGTAACGTTCGTGTCGTCCGAGACCGGCAACTTCCGGACTATCGGACGTTTCTGGGCCAGCACACGGGACTGCCGCGACACCTCGGTGTGGACGGCCAAGGTCACAAGCCCGGGACCGGGTATTACTGATAAGAACTGGCACGAGCGGTGGCTTACGGCTCAGAATCCGTGTACAAAGAACGATACGGTACAGCATGAATGGGATATTGAAGTTACCAATACCGGTGATGCAGCTTATACAGTTGACGGTATCGAAATCGTAGCTGACCCAGGTGTGCCGGATAGCATCTTCACGATTATCAATAGAGGTAACGTGACGTCAGGAAAGAATATCGATCCCGGCATTACGGAGAAAGTCCGTGTTGCCTTCAGACCCGATGCTGAGCAAGTGTACCATGCCGTCATCCGGCTGTATTATACCATCGATGGAGTTAAAGATTCTATTGACGGAAACCTGGACGGCATCGGCATCCAGTCGTATGTAGAGATTGGAGATGCTCCGTTCAACCGGATTCTGTTCAAGGGAGCCGGTCTCAATACCGATGCCAACTCGGTAACGCTGACGGCCAGCGGAACCCGCGACGTCAACCTTGACCAACTCCAGATCAATCCGGGTACGCAATTCCGGTTTGCTCCGGCATGGGCAAGCGATCCGGCCAACTCCTGGGCAATGAATGCCGGAGATGGAGACAGGCTGACGATGAAGCCGGGCGAATCGATCGAGATCGACCTCGAGTTTGTCCCGCAGGATGCCGATCCGCTGGTCAAGACGGCAACGATCGACGTCATCGGCGACTTCGCCTACGATGTCTGCTCGGATACTGACTCGACGGGTGACTTGACTGGTGAGGTCTATACGCTGGGTGCGGTTATCTCAGGATGGACGTTCCCGAACATCCTCACCTGTTTCGAGGATGACGGAGTTGTCACAGTGGAGAATACGGGTACCGATGCGATCGAGATCATCAATGTTCTGCAGGCCACTCCGTCCAATCAGAACATTACGGTCGACTTCGAGGGCTTTACGCTGCCGATCACTGTCGATCCGGGCGCAATTCAGCAGATCCCTGTCCACTTCGCACCGAAGGACGCGGGAGCATACGCCGCAACAGTGACGGTAATCGTCGCGGACCTTGACGGAGACGGCGCGGACGACACCCTGCAAGCTCAGGTCGTCGGCGAAGCCCGGATCATCACGATGAACTTCAGCATCGACGAGGGCTATTCGGCCTTCCCGGGTCTGCCGATGACGATCTCGGTGAACTTCACCGGAGAGGGTGCGCCGAACGAGCCGATCGAAGGTCAGATCACGCACTTCTTCGTGCAGGTCTTCTACGACGAGGGCATGATGCTTGTCGACGGCGACAAATTCCGTCTCGGCGAGCAGTTCCCGGAGAGTGACGGATGGAAGATTTCGGAGTTCGAACGTGCTCCGGGCTACATCATCTTCGAGATCCAGAACACGTCGGGCAAGTTCATCGAGGTCAAGGGGGGTGAGGTTGTCGAGATCGACTTCATCACGTTCATTGGTGATACGCTGTCAACGGAACTGCGACCGGAAGCATGGCTTGCTCCGGGAGGCTTCGGCGACAACGCCAACCAGTGTATCAACTTCACGTTTACTCCTGGCGATGCCCGCCTCGACTCGGTCTGCGGTCTGAACTTCCGTCTGATCGAAGCGGTCAACGCGAAGTACTCACCGGGGAACGCTTATCCGAACGTCGCAAGAGACCAGACCGATATCGAGTTCTCGCTCGGTCTGGACGCACACACGACGATCGAGGTCTTCAACCAGCAAGGCAGCAAGGTCGGCGTTCTGGTGGACGAGTATCTGAATCCGGGTACATATCGGGTAACGTGGGATGTCCGCGGACTCCCGACCGGCACCTACTACTACCGGATCAACTCCGGTCACTGGACAGGTATGCAGGAAATAAGGGTACAGAGATAATCCTCTCTGTCCGACTCTCGTAATAGAGGCGGGGACACTCGGAAATACCGGGTGTCCCCGCTTTCT
Organism: uncultured Ignavibacteria bacterium; assembly: GCA_965650895.1. Taxonomy (GTDB): domain Bacteria; phylum Bacteroidota; class Ignavibacteria; order OLB7; family OLB7; genus JAGWAZ01. The sequence continues at coordinate 4,628 of CBFGQN010000298.1, forward strand.
TTTTCCCCTCCCCTTTTCTTGTCTCCTTCTCTCCTCTTCGCTGCTTCATATACCGGACTTTTCTCCCCGTTGTATCTTTGCTTCATGGATACTACATCAACAAGCCCGCTGGCCGCCCGTATCAGACCAACCGGACTTGCAGAGGTTCTCGGTCAGGACCATCTGCTTGGTCCGGGAAAACCGATGCGGCGGATGATCGAAGCCGGTCGGCTCCGGTCGATGATTCTCTGGGGTCCTCCCGGTGTCGGCAAGACAACGATTGCACTGCTGCTGGCACAGGAAATCGGAGCCGGATTTCGTCGCCTTTCAGCAGTTTCCGCCGGCATCAAGGATGTCCGTGAGATCATCGCAGAAGGAAAAAAGCTGGCCGCACAGGGTCGACCTCTCGTCCTGTTCCTTGACGAGATTCATCGCTTCAACAAGGCGCAACAGGATGCGCTTCTCCCGGCGGTCGAGGAGGGATGGATCGCGCTGATCGGCGCCACAACCGAGAACCCGTCGTTTGAAGTGATACGCCCCCTCCTCTCCCGCTGCACCGTCTTCACACTGAATCCTCTCTCTTCCGATGCGCTTGATGAGCTTATTGAAAGAGCCATGCGACTGGAACCGAAGCTTCGGAATGTTGAGATCGCCGATCGGGAATTGCTGAAACAACTGGCCGGCGGCGACGGCAGAAAGCTGCTGACCGGACTGGAGCTTGCGCTCGATCTGCTGGGACCGGACGAAATGCTCCTGACCGCAGAGCATCTTCGGACGGCATTCAGCAGCAAGCAATTCTATGACAAGGCCGGAGAAGCCCACTACGACATCATTTCGGCATTCATCAAAAGCATACGGGGAAGCGACCCGAACGGTGCCCTGTTCTGGCTGGCGCGGATGCTTGAAGGGGGCGAAGATCCGTTGTTCATCGCGCGACGCA
>CBFGQN010000299.1:0-5543 GCA_965650895.1 uncultured Ignavibacteria bacterium
GATATATCCATTTATAATCAGCGAGGCCGAACTATGCAACTGGTGATAGAACGAGCGGAACGGACGCGGGAGATGCCCCCGACGGCGGAGCTTGGATTCGGCAAGTACTTTTCCGACCACATGTTCCTGATGGACTACACACGGGAAGGGGGGTGGCACAGTCCGCGCATCGTCCCGTTCCAGCCCTTCAGTTTCGACCCTTCCTCCCTTGTCCTGCATTACGGTCAGTCGATCTTTGAAGGGCAAAAGGCCTATCGCTGGGAGGACGGTTCGATCAATCTCTTCAGAGGACAGGATCACATCAATCGCTTTGCCCGTTCTGCCGAGCGGCTGGTGATGCCGGAGTTCGACAAGGAATTTCTGATGAACAGCCTGCTGACCCTGATCGACATCGACCGGCGCTGGGTGCCGGGAGACCGCGGAACGGCCCTCTATATTCGCCCGACGCTGATCGCCACCGAGAACATGCTCGGAGTCCGTCCGGCAAACGAGTACCGGCTCTTCATCATCACCTCCCCGGTCGGCGCATACTATTCGCGGGGCATGGCCCCGACCCGTATTCTTGTCGAGGAAAAATTTTCCCGCGTGGCGGAAGGGGGGACCGGTGGAGCGAAGACCGCCGGGAACTATGCCGCCTCCCTGAAAGCCTCCTCCGAGGCCCGGAAGCTGGGCTACGACCAGGTTCTCTGGCTGGACGCAAAGGAACACCGGCACATCGAGGAAGTCGGAACGATGAACGTCTTCTTCGTCATCAACGACGTGCTGGTCACCCCACCGCTGGAGGGGACGATTCTCGACGGCGTCACGCGCCGCACGGTGATCACGCTGGCAAGGGAGTGGGGCGTGGATGTTCAGGAGCGGCGCATCTCGATCGACGAGGTGATGGAGGCGCAGCAATCGGGTGATCTTCAGGAGGCGTTCGGCAGCGGAACCGCCGCCGTGATCGCACCGATCGGCGTCCTCGGCTGGCTTGGAGAGGAGTACGAAATCAACGAGCGCCCCGACTCGCTTCGCGAGCGGTTCTACAACACGATTACCGGTCTGCAGTACGGCGAGATCGAGGACACCCACGGCTGGATGACGGCGGTACCGAAAACACAGTCGCAGGCAAACGGCAACGGCCGGCATCACAAGCCGGTCGCCGACAAGGCGGCCGGCGCGGCATGATTCGTCCCGGCTATCCGTCACCGGGACAGACCTGGAGATACCGACGGAACCAGTCAACCCTGAAGGCATGAACGCACTGATCGGACATTCATCGGCGAAACGCGGATTCGGATTGCTCATCCTCTCCGCGTTTCTTCTTTCGGTGGGAACGGAGCAACTCTTCGCCCAGTTCAGAAGTCCGGACGTCGAGTGGGAACTCCTGACGCCGACGCTCGAGGGGGAGCGGGGAGAGATCGTCTACGCCAGAGTGCGACTGAAACTGGTACCGAAGGCTCATATCTATACACCGCATCGATACGAAGGGAACGGACCGGTCTCCATGGAGATCACGACCGACACGACGTTGCACTTTGATGGAGAGCTGACCTCCGACATCAAACCGATACGCACGTACGATCCGAACTTCAGTCTCGACGAGGACACGGTGATGACCGAATACTGGAAGGGGACGGTGACGCTGACCGTTCCGCTGCGGATTGCCGCAGACGCTCCGCGAGGTAAGAACAAGGGCTGGATCAGCTTCCTGTACATGACCTGCGACGACAAACGCTGCATCCCCCCGATGGACCAGCGCTTCGAAATCGAACTCAACATCCGGAAGAGCTGATCCGTCTTCGGGGCACGCAAACTCCGGTTTTCCGCAAACACTATTTGTTGACCAATACTTCCGCACGACATCATGAATACTGCGACGCGCACTTCAAGCCGATGGAATCTGTCCCTACTTTTCCCGCTCCTCCTGCTGATCGGGATCGGGGGGAGTGTGGGGGCGTGGGGGCAGCTCAAGAACCGGCATACCACGTGGACACAGCTAACCAAGTCCATTAAGGGGAAGCCGGGAGATGATGCGGAAGTGAAGGTAAAAGTCTCCCTTGTTCCCAAAGCCCATATGTATACGGAAAAAACATATGGCGATGAAGGTCCTGCCCCCACGGAAATCACGGTCGGTGAGTCGTCCGTTCTGACAAAGCGAGGAAAACTGCGCTCAAGCCAGAAAGCTACTTCGAAACCGGATCCGATGTTTATCACGTTGGAAGGAGATACGCTCTCCCCCGCCTACTGGGAAGGGAGTTTCACGTTGACCGTTCCCGTCAGGATAGCCAAGAATGCAAAGCCGGGAGAACATAAAGCCTGGGTCAATTTTTATTTCATGACCTGCAATGAGAGTACCTGTCTCCCCCCAACCGATCAACGCTTTGAATTCACTGTTACCGTCGAAGAGGAAGAAGACACGACCGCCGTTGCAGGTGTAGATACTGCTTCCGCAGATGGGGTCGACTCGGCTGCTCTGGCCGTCGACTCCGCCGACATGGATGACACTGCCGCTCTTGCTTCCGGCGACGATGCCCCCGTTGAAACGGCTTCCGCGGCGAGCGGAGATGAAAAGACAATTCAGGAACAGATCGAGGACAAGAAGAAAGAGGGCCTGCTTCCTTTCATCCTGTTTGCGATGGGCTTTGGCTTCCTCGCGCTGACGACACCCTGCGTCTTTCCGATGATTCCGATCACGATCTCGTTCTTCACCAAACGGGAACAGAACAACCGCGTCCATGCCGTCCGTGACGCCTCGGTGTATGCCGTCGGCATTATTCTGACCTTTACGGCACTCGGGGCCATCGTCAGCACTATTGCGGGACCAACCGGAGTGGGAGACATCGCTACAAATCCCTGGATCAACCTGCTGATCGCCGGCATCTTTGTCACATTCGCTCTCAGCCTTTTCGGCTTGTTTGAGATTCAGGTGCCGAGCAGCATTCTCAACCGGTTGAACGCAAAAGCAAATCAGGGAGGAGGAGTCACCAGCATTCTGCTGATGGGCCTTGTTTTCTCGCTGACCTCATTCACCTGTACGGTTCCGTTTGTGGGACCGGTTCTGGCCGGAGGCTTTACCAGCGGCAACTGGACATGGCCGGTGATCGGCATGGCGGCTTTTGCCTTTGCCTTCTCCCTCCCCTTCTTCCTGATGGCGATGTTCCCAGCCCTGATGAAGGCAATGCCGAAGTCGGGGGGCTGGCTCAACGCCGTCAAGGTCACGATGGGCTTTGTGGAGATCGCAGCGGCAATGAAGTTCCTCTCGAATACGGACCTGGTCTGGGACTGGGGCTTTTTGACCCGCGAGGTCGTTCTTGCCGTCTGGATTGCAATTGCAGTTCTGGCCTTCCTCTATCTGCTCGGAAGATTCCGTTTGCCCCACGACACGCCTCTGGAGAAGATCGGCGTGGCACGGATGCTCTTTTCAATGGGATTTCTCGCCATCGGCTTCTGGCTTCTGACCGGACTTTTCGGCGCACGTCTAGGCGAGGTGGATGCGTTTCTACCGCCACAGGAATATCCCGGTAAGGGAAACACTTCCATTCTCGCCTCCATCAGTGAATCGGGAGGAGTCGCCCCTGTATCGGCAACCTTAAGCGATTCCAACCGGGTCATGGCCGACGGGATGGAGTGGATCCAGGACGATTTTCAGGCCGCACTTGAAGAATCGAAGAAGACCGGCAAACCGATTTTTGTCGACTTTACCGGCTACACCTGCACCAACTGCCGCTGGATGGAACGAAACGTCTTTACGCGCGAGGATGTTCGCAATCTGATGAACCGGTACGTCCTTGCCCGCCTCTACACCGACCGACGGGAAGAGTCGAACCGACAGAACCGACAGATGCAGATCGACCGGTTCCAGACAATTGATCTTCCATTCTATGCTCTCATTTCACCCGATGACAGCATTCTGGGGCAAACGGTCTTTACACGTGATGTCGACAAGTTCAAGGATTTCTTGCAGCAGGGGCTTGAAGAGAGTAAAATCGTGAAGACTTCGCCTGCGGCCGAAGCCGAAGTCGCCCTCCGCTGATCATGCTATGCGCGGCTCGCTGATCATATCTCTCCTTTTGCTGAGCGGTCTCTCCGGCTGTATGCTCTTTCCGCTGAACTGTGTTCAGCAGGAGGAAATGGGGTCGGAGAAGAAGCTGATCCGGGATCGACCAGGAGGGAACGACAGTGAGCGGATGCGACGGCATAAAGAAGACCGCCGGGAATGTTCATCATCCGATCCGGCGTTCGAGGTCGAGGGAGTGGCCTGGATCAGGGACGACTATGCGATGGCCCTGACCGAAGCCCGGAAACTGGGTAAACCTCTCTTTGTCCACTTCACCGGAGACATGTCCACGAACTGTCGATGGCTGGAGAAGGAGATGTTTGCCCGACCGGAGATAGCCGAACTGCTCGGCCGCTATGTTGCTCTTCAGTTATATACCGACAGAAGGAATGATATCAGCAACCGGAACCGGCAGATGCAGATCGATCGCTTCGGAACCATTGATCTTCCATACTTCACTCTGATCACACCGCAGGATTCCGTCATCGGCACCTTCCGGTTTACCCGAAGTGCAGAAGAATTCCGGACATTCCTTCAGTCAGGTCTCAACTGACGGACTTTTCAGTTTCTCCTTTCTGAGAGCTTTTTCTCTCTCTTTCGGCATTGACGCAATCCCTTTGCGTCCATTCCTCCAACTCTCCGTCTTCTTCAATACAAAGGCATTCACACACATCAAATACATGGAGAGAAATCATGTCGCAACTTCAGGAAGGATCGAATCGGGAGAAGGCCGTATGTTGTTCTCCGGCCGGTGAAAGCGTTTCCTGTTGTGGAACGGCTCCGGCTTCGGTGAGAACGGAATCGCGGGAAGAAGCCTGCTGCGCGCCGCAATCCGGGGCGTGGACGAACTGCTGCGCTCCGTCCGGCAACGCCGGTTGCTGCACGGTCTGTTGCTGCTGCTGAACCGGAACAACCGGAACGGGAAAGATGAAAGAACGATGAATCGACAGGGTATCCACATCGATGAGAAGGCGTGGCGGGAGTATCGCTCCCGCCTCCTTCAGTTTATTCGCGGAAGGATGCGCGACCGGGAACAGGCGGAGGATGTGCTTCAGGAAGTGCTGGTAAAGATCTGGTCGCAACTGAAAAGCCTGAAGAACGAGGAGAGCCTTCTCCCCTGGATGTACCGCATCGCCCGCAACGGCGTGATCGATCATTACCGCACGGGGATCGGGACAACAGACTCGCTTGAAGGGCTGGATGAACGGCATGAACCGATCCTGCAACCGGAAGACGCTACCGAATCTCAACAGGCGGAGCGCGAACTTGCCGAATGTCTTCGCCCGATGATCAGGGCCCTTCCCCCCCACTACGGACGTGCCCTTCTGCTGACCGATATCTCCGGGATGTCGCAGGTGGATCTCGCAGAGAAAGAAGGGATTTCCATCTCCGGAGCAAAGTCACGTGTGCAGCGAGGTCGGGGAATACTGAAGGAGATGATCGAGGAATGCTGTCGGCTGGAGTTCGATGCACGGGGGAGGATTGCGGACTATGCGGCCCGGGG
>CBFGQN010000300.1:0-5522 GCA_965650895.1 uncultured Ignavibacteria bacterium
AGGAAGGGGGAAGGATCGGCGACATGTACGGCACCGGCTATCTGAAAAATGAAAACGGCGACTTCGTGCTGGACGGGAGCGGGAACTACATCGCCGATAACAGACTGAAGAAGCTGGGGAATTACAACCCCGACTTCATCCTCGGAGTCGGCAACACCTTCCGGTACGGAAACTGGGATGCCGGTTTCCTGTTCGACTGGCGTCAGGGGGGAGAACTGGTCTCGCGGACCAGATCGCTGGCGATGGTGGGGGGACAGTTGATCGAGACCGAAAACCGTCCGGAGTCCGGCATCGTCGCCGAGGGGGTGGTCAACGTCGGGACGGAGGAGAATCCGGTCTGGCAGCAGAACACCACGGCCATTTCCGCAGAGAGCTACTACCGCCAGTACTTCGACCGGAATCACGAGGAGAACAACATCTACGACGCATCCTATCTGAAGCTCAGGCAGTTCTCCATCGGCTACACTTTCCGTTCGGAGGACGAGACGGGCCTTCTGAAAAGAGGAAGGAAGCTCCGCGTCGCCCTGATCGGCCGGAACCTCTTCGCCTTCAGCGGAATCCCCCACTTCGATCCGGAGCAATCGGCCGTGCAGGGACCGAAGTTTGTCGGCGGCGTCGAGGATATGTCATACCCTTCGACCCGCAGTTTCGGAATCAAACTGGACTACAATCTTTAAGAGGGCTTCTTAAAAGTAGCCTGCGTGCTTAGTGTTCTGAGCATTCATAGAGACGGATCAGGGAAATGCTCTACCACTTGGTGATTCTTCGTGCCCTTGGTGTCCGCCGCGGCGGATGGTGGTATATCTTACCATCGGCCGCGGTGGACACACAGGGGGCCGGGTACCACGAAGCAACTGAGACTTCTGCAATTCGTGACTTTTAAGAAACCCTCTAAGGGCCTTCAAATCCGTTATCCATATAACCATGAAATATCTACTATATATTCTTGTCCCATCGATGCTTCTTCTGTGCGCATGCACCGACGGATTCGAGGAACTGAACACCAATCCGAACTCTCCCACCCGGGTGGAACCGGCCTTCCTGCTGCGGCAGGTCATCTACGATTACGGTGAGGAGATGTCCTACGAAGGCTTCGTCGCCGGGAACCTGCTGGGACAGCAGTTCGCCATGGTCGACTTCAATCTGTTCGACCGGCACAGTCTGAGCGATCCGCAACTCGGCGGCAATCCCTGGCCCGTTCTCTACACCAACCTGCGGGACAACCGGATCATGCTGAACCGGGCGCAGGCCGGTCCGGCCTATGCGGTCTACGAAGGTCCGGCACTGATCCTGAAAGCGTACATCACCGCCGCACTCACCGATATCTACGGCGATGTCCCCTACAGCGAAGCGCTGAAGGGACTCGAAGGGATCACCACTCCGGTCTACGACGATCAGGAAGCGATCTACACCGGAGAGAACGGAATCCTCGCCAATCTTGACAAGGGGATCGCCGCCATCCGGAACTACTCCGGCAGTCTGCGGCTGGAAGGGGACATCCTCTTCAACGGCGATCCGAATGCGTGGATCACCTTTGCCCAATCGCTGAAGATCAAATATCTGATGCGGATCTCCGGACGGGTGGACGTTGCGCAGGAACTGCAGGCCATCTACAGCGAAGGGGACTACATCTCGGTCAACGGACAGAATGCCCTCTTCGATTTCAGCGACGGACGACCGAACAGCTTCCGGATGCAGCAACTCAGAGAAGGAGATTTCAACCTGTTTGTCCTCTCCGAAACGATGGAGGAAATTCTGAAGGGACTGGAGGATCCCCGCATCGAAATCTTCTTCCGACCGATCGGCAGGGACACGACCGGAACCGAATACAACGGTCTGCCGAACGGTCCGGACGCCTCGCAGACCTCGATCTCTGTGGCCGACTACTCCCTCCCCGGCACGATCTTCAGAGAGCATACCGGCGATCTGGATGCGAACTTCATGACCGCATGGGAGACCCACCTGCTGCTGGCCGAGGCTGCCGAGCGTGGATTGATTTCCGCCGATCCGCAGTTCCACTACGAGACCGGCGTCCGGCTGGCATTCGAGTACTGGGAAACGCCGATGCCCCCCTCCTATCTCGCCGGCGGTCCGGCCACATACGGGAGCAACGGCGCAGACAGGATCGAGCAGATCATCACGCAGAAATGGATCGCCGGCATCATCAACGGCTACGAGGGATGGATCGAGTACCGGCGGACCGGCTTCCCGAAACTGAAACCGGTAACCGCAAGTCTGAACAGCGGCCTCTTCCCGGTCCGCATGCCCTACCCGGCCGACGAGACCGTGCTGAACCGGCTGCACTTCCTCAGTGCGACCGGATCGCAGGGGAACAGCGTGAATGTGCCGGTCTGGTGGGATGTGGACTGAACCGGAATCAAACCGAAAAGAGGGACTGAAACAAGAGAGGAATGGAACTACAGACACTGCTCCCCTGGCTTGTACTGGCCGGCTACTGCGGTCTGCTGATCGCCGTCGTTCCCCGGAACGTATCAGCCGGACAATTTTTCGGGGGAACTTCCGGGCAGGGAAATCCCCCCGGGCTCTGGCTGCTCACAGCAAGTGCCGCTATAAGCTGGATCTTCGCCAAGTCGATCAACAACGCCGCCGGTCTGGCGGCCGCCTTCGGCGTGAGCGGCGGCATCGGCTACGGCATCTACTATCTCCGCTTCGTCGTCGCTGCAGTCGGTATCCGGTATATACGGGCCAGAGGACACACCTCCCTCTCCGGCTTCCTGACCGACAAGTACGGTCGAACGGCAGCCCGGCTCTTCCTGATCGCCATCGCCGTCCGCCTCTTCAACGAAGTCTGGTCGAACACGAAAGTGACCGCCCTTTACTTCGGTTCGGAAGGAAGCGAAGGGTACTGGATCGCCGTTCTTCTGGTCACCGCCTTCACGGTCTACTACAGCTTCAAAGGAGGATTGCGCGGAAGTATCCTGACCGACGGCGCGCAGATGATTCTGGCCGCCGTTCTTCTGGTAATCATCCTGATCGTGCTCGGTCCCGGACTCGTCGAGCGGGGCATCCCCCCGGTCGACCGGGAGACGACGCTCGGCGGTCTGACCTTCTGCGCCCTGGCGTTTGTGCAGATATTCAGCTATCCCTTCCACGATCCGGTCCTGACCGACCGGGCATTCATCACCGAGCCGCGAACGATGATGAAGGGATTGATTCTTGCGGGACTCCTCAGCGGCGGCTTCATCATGCTCTTCAGCATCGTCGGTCTGTACGGACGGGCGTTCGGACTTGAAGGGGACCCGTCGGTCGCCGTCCCGGCCGCCATCGGTCTGCCGATGCTTCTGGTCTTCAACGCGATCATGCTCACGAGTGCCGGATCGACGCTCGACTCGACCTTTGCGAGCACCGCAAAACTGGGGGCGCGCGACTGGCCGGAAGAGAAGGGAGAGCCGGACGAAGCGCAGACGAAGAAAGGACGGAAGCTCATCATCCGGATCGCCCTGCTCGGCAACCTTCCGCTCCTGGCGATCTATGTGGGGGATGCCGGACCGGCGATCATCGCCGCCACCACCATCAGCGGCACGATGGTGATGGGGCTGGCCCCGATCTTCCTCCTCTCCTTCATCCGCCGGACCGGACGGGCAAGTTTCCACCTGGCCTTCTGGCCCGGTCTGGCCCTCGGGCTGCTGATGGTGATCGAAGGGATTCTCCACACATCGATCCTCCCCGACCGGATCGACATCGGCGTGGGGAACTATGCCGACGATCTCGGCGTCAACCTCTACGGCCTGATCCTCTGCACGGCCGGTTATCTGATCGGAATGTTCTTCGGGGGAAACGAAGAAGAAGCCGCACATTGAAGTTGAACAGGTGAAACGGATCAATCTGATAGGGCCGACGCATGAAGTATGATAGTGGGAGAGAATTCCTCTTGGTGATTCTTGGTGTCCGCCGCGGCGGATTGTGTTTTTGTGGTTATCCTTTCAGGGGGAATGGCTCTTGACACGCTATACGTGTATCACATCTGAACCGCCGCTTCTACATGAGACTGAAAACCGAACGAATAAACGCCCGGCGCATCGCCGTGATGGGAGGGACCTACGGCAATCTCCCGGCCCTCCGGGCCGCCCTTGACGATGCCGTCCGGGAAGGATGCGACGCATACGCCTTCATCGGAGACTCGATCGGCTGCTGCGGACACAGCGATGAGACGGTCGATCTGATCCGCAAACATTTTTCCCTCCTTGTCGCGGGGAACCACGAACAGCAGGCGGCCGCCGGAGAGATGACCTGCGGTTGCGGCTATGCCTCGCCGGAGGATGAGCGGATCAGTTGCCTGGCCTTCGAGTACGCAAGCGGGAGTCTGAGTCCGGCAAACAGAGTATGGCTCGGCACCTGGCCCGACCTTCTCCTTCTGAAAAGCGGAGAGCACCGGCTCCTGCTGGTTCACGGCAGTCCCGACCGGACAAGCGAATTTGTGTACGAATCGGAAGTGACCGAAGATCGGATCACCGAATGGCTGGACCGATACGAAGTCGATGGTATCATCGGCACCCACACCGGTCTCCCCTGGCAACGGCTGCTTCCCGACGGCCGGTGGATGGCCAACTGCGGCGTCCTCGGCAAGCCGGACCACGACAGTGACCCGGCGGTTCACTACGGCATTGTAGAACTCTCCGGCAGGAGACCGGAGTTCAGACTCCGGCGCGTCGGGTACGACCATCACACCTGGGCCGATCGACTGGAGACCGAAGGGGTCGCGGACATCTTCATCTCTCCTCTGCGCACCGGCAACTGGACGTGCGGCCTTGAAAGTCTGCCCGTGTGGGAACGATATGAGCGGCGGGGGGAGATCGTTCCGACTATCTGATTACTCCCACGGATACCGGTCATCCCGCCGCGACTCGATAATGATCTGCACCGTCCGGTTGTAGCACCGTCCTTCCGGCAGATCATTGCTGTACAGGGGTTGAGTGCTTCCCACTCCTTCAACGACAAGAGGAGCAAGTCGCTTTGATGCGATGCATCGCCTGAGGTGATCGGCGACCCCATCTCCCCGCGCTTTGGAGAGGAGTAGAAGGGAATCATTCTCCCGGGCATCGGCATAGCCGGTGATCTTCAACCTGAGCGCATCAGGAACAGCCGGATAACAATACTCGGCAATGATACGACGTTGGAGCGTGTCAAGATCCGGATTGTTGCAGGAGAGAAGAGGAAGGGTGAACCGGTCTATTCTTCGATCACCCATCCGGCATCCGCCGGGCGACCGGGCATCTCTGAGAAACCGGACCGGAACATTTGTATTTCGTGTATAGTACTTCTTCCCCTCCACATCGGTCACGACGCCGTGCGCGCTGAACACGTCGCCGCTTGCCAACAAGTTCCCCGGAAGAGTGACCTCTTCCATCGCCTCCAGCCAGTGAAAGGAATCGGCAACCAGACTGTCGTTCACCCGATCATGCAGTTCCCGGCGGAAAAGGAATCGTCCGTTTTTGAAGAACTCGACCGAGCAGTTCGCGACATCGGCAACCGGGAGGAGGGGATCGACCTGCATATACATG
>CBFGQN010000301.1:0-5517 GCA_965650895.1 uncultured Ignavibacteria bacterium
GAAAGGCTTTCCTCCAGCGCCGCAATCTTCGCTTCGGCATCGGCTTTCTTCTTGACCTCGGCGTCGTACTGCCGCTCGCGCCGCAGGATCTCTTTCTCCTCGAGTTCGATCTCCAGGTTTTTCCGAACGACATCGACTTTCATCTGCTCCTGGGTCACCTCCTGCTGGGAGCGTGCCTGCTGGATCGCGTAGGCCTGATCGGCCTCGGCCTTCGCCTGGTCCTGATCCTTCTTGAATGCGGCCACCTTCAACTCCTTCTCCTTCTCGGCCTCGGCGACGTTCGTGTCGCGAAGAAGTTCGGCCTTCATCCCTTCCTCCGTCGCCACAGCCTTCTTGACGCGGGCATCCCGCATCGCCTCGGCTTCGGCAATCTCGGCATCCCGCTTGACGGCGGCAATTCGGGGACGCCCGAGCGCTTCGAGGTATCCCTCCTTGTCGCGGACATCCTTGATGGTGAAGGAGACGACCTGCAGGCCCATCTTCTTCAGGTCTTTTGCGGCCACCGCCTGCACTTCCTGCGCAAAGCGGTCGCGATTCTTGTAGACCTCCTCGACGGTCATCGTGCCGAGGATTGCCCGCAGATGTCCCTCCAGTACCTCCTGCGCTTCGGCCCGGAGTTCCTGGGTCGGTTTTCCGAGGAACTGTTCGGCAGCAGTGGCCACGTCCTCGACCGCACTTCCGATCTTGATGATCGCCACACCGTCGACCATGATCGGAACCCCCTGTTCGGTATAGACCTCCGGGGTCGTCACGTCGAGCTTGTGTGACAGGAGGGAAATCCTTTGCTGTCTCTGGAAGACGGGCAGAATAAACGCACCACCCCCGCGAACGATCTTGATGCTCCGTCCGGAGTCGTCGGTCGAGACGTTCCTGCGCCCCAGGAACGCCCCGGTGACGAGCATCGCCTCGTCGGGACTGACGGTCTTGTAGCGGGACCAGAAGGCCATCGCAAGGACGATCAGCGCTCCGACAACCAGAAATGGAATCAGAACAAATTCAGGAATGGCATCCATGATAGACTCTCCTTGAAAAAGATGATCGATACGATTCTCCCGGTCGATGAACCGACCGGTCTCACAAATCAGCCGTTACGTAGGCTGTCCCTTCCCTCACTTCAACGACGATGACATGCGTACCCGAAGGGATATCCACATCATCGTAGGCCGCAGCAATCTGATAGGTCTTCTGCGATCCGAAGCGGACCTCGACCTCGCCGTATCCGCCGGCCGGAATCGGTATGGTGACTTCTCCCGGCCTGCCGACCAGTTCGGCCATCGAGTATCCTATCGAGGATTCGGTGTTCTTCATCGGCTTTACGTAGATAAAGAAGATGAGGACAGCGAAGAGAGCCGCTCCGGTACCGGAAATGATGCCGACAGCGATCTCACTGTTCGATGTGTACTTCGTCAGCATCAATCCGATCCCTCCGAAGAGAGTGACGGCACTGACAAGCGTCATCGGATGGAGAAAGTCGAAGCCGTCGATCGATATTCCGTCGAACAGACCGTGGAACGCATCCCCCAGCAAATCGCCGAACAGAAGGGAGACCAGTCCGAAGACAAGTCCCCCGATCAGACATCCCCAATAGATTTCAATCACGTCGCACCTCCCCGGTGAAGTTTGGTTAGAACGTCAGCGTCAGACCATTGCTCAACGTCAGGTCGAAGCTCTCCACACCCGGGAACGGATCGCTGTCGTACCGCCAGTCGAGCGAGGTCGTTATGCTGAGACCGGAAAGGACTTCAAACCCGATTCCGGCGTCGAGCAAAATACGGTAGTCCTCAAATCGGGTTACGGCCGGCTGATAGTACGTGACGATTTTCAGGCCGAATTTTTTCTCGACGTTGAGAGCAAACGAAATATAGTTGGTGGAACGAGGAAGTATGGTGACGACGTTCAACGTGTCGTCTCCCTCGTCCTCACGTTCGTACATTCCTCCGGCTCCGAGAAAGAGAGAGAGATGGAAGAGAGAGTCGGATGTTTCGTACAGCGTAAAGCGACCCCCTCCCCCGACCAGAAAACGATTCCGGAGCAGAATGAAGTCATCGAACCCCAACTGTGTGAATGCCTCCGCCCGAACCTTCGGGAAGAGTGTGTAGACACCCCGCAGGTGAGAGAATCCGTTGCGAACGAAGATCTCGTTCCCCTCCTCGCCATACTGATAGTTCAGGACAAGGAATGAATAGAAATCCCCGGCCAGGAAGTCGGCCCGGTAGTTTCCGCCGATCTTGAAGAATTCCGAGTTGCCGTCGTAGAACGAAAAATTTGCCGAGACGGCATTGTGAAATCCGTCCCGCAACGGTCTCAACCGGTAGACCTCCGTATTCACCTGCGCAAACGACATCGAAACCGCCGACAAGAACAGCAGTGCGAACGTACCGGCTGCGTTCTTTCTCTTTTGCGTCCTTTGCGTGAATGTCTTCAGGCATCCGCCGGCTGGAACCGGTTTCATAATCCCTCCGCCAATAGATCCGGAGCCAGCACCGCAAACCATCCGTCAAGAAGTCTCCCCCGATCGAGCATCCATCCGGCGGTACGATGAAGGAGATCCCGTAACGCACCAAGATCGTCGATGCTGCCGGTTGCCAGGGCGAGAGCGGCGGCGGCGACACGGTCAGGCTCTCCCCCCCGCATCTCGGCTTCCAGATCGTCGGGTCGACAGTCGTTCATCAGTTCCCGAATGCCGTTCCAGTATTCCCGGACCTCCTCCGGTTCAGGAAGGCTCTCCACACCGGCCAGCGTTCCCAGATGATTTCCGGTCAGCACCCGGCTCTTGCGAACCTCATCCGGCAACCCCTCGAATCCGATGCCGAGTCCTGTCGGCTTTGCCAGCTCGAAGACCGCATCTCCGGATGCACGGCAGTAGTAGGGGCCTCCCATACGGGCGACAAGGTCAAGTCGGTCGTGATGCGGATACTTTCCGTCGAAGACCGATTCCTTGATGTGGAACATCACCACTTCGCCGATCATCAGATTGCCGCTGGAGGCTTTGCCGCCGAGATCGACGTGGTGCAGAAGTTTGCACTCCATCACCATCGGCGATTCGGCAACGCCCGGCGGGGCGACCTTCACGCTCGGCAGCTTTGTGAAGCCGGCCTTCAGGAACTCGTCGACATCTGCCGGCCAGTCGGCCGAGGCAAGGTTCATCTGCCGGATCATATCGTAGTTGACTACCGAGACGGTGAACTCGCCGGTCTCCCTGATATTCAGGAACGTATGCTTTGCCGACCCGTCGGTGCCGCGAAAGGCCGGAGAGAAGGCAATCACCGGCGGGTTGGCCCCGAATGCGTTGAAGAAACTGAACGGCGACAGATTCACCCCACCTTCTGCGTTCTGCGAACCGACAAAGGCTATCGGCCGCGGGGCGACACATGTGAGAAGATAGCGGTGGGACTCGGCCGGTGGAACGGTTGAAGGATCGATCAGACGCATGTAATAATTTCCGATGTTGATGGCGGACAAAGAATCGATTCGGCGAGGAAGTTACGAGAATGTCGGAAAACGGGTTACCGTCCCGTCAGGGCTTCGGACCGGCGTGGGGTGCCCCGTCACTTCAAAACAATCCTCACCCGGATTTGTGTTTGTGCCGCCGACGTTTGTAGGTTGCGCCCGGCATCCGACCACGTTTATCGAGAAAAGGAAAAGGCCATGAACTTCCAGAAATTGACGCTGAAATCGCAGGAGGCGATCCAGACCGCCCAGGAGATCGCCTCAAGTTATTCGAACCAGTCGCTCGAACCGATCCACGTCCTCGCCGCGCTGCTTCAGGACAGCAACGGCATCATCCCTCCGATGCTGATGAAGATCGGAGCAAATCTGAATTACCTGAAAGTGAAGGTCAATGAGGAGATCGAGCGGCTTCCGAAGGTCTCCGGAGCCGGAGTCAGCGGACAGTACTTCTCGAACGCCTCATCGAAGATGTTCGAGACGGCGCTGAAGGAGGCCGGTGCGATGACCGATGAATATGTCTCCACCGAACATCTGCTGCTGGCGATCAGCGATGACAAGGAGACGCCGGCCGGAACGCTGCTGCGGGACCAGGGAGTGACCCGGGCGGCCGTTCTGAAGGCGCTGAAGGAAGTTCGGGGTTCGAAGCGGGTGACCGACCAGAATCCGGAGGACAAGTATCAGGCGCTGACCCGGTACGGACGGAACCTGAACGACCTGGCGCGCAAGGGGAAACTGGATCCGGTGATCGGTCGGGAGGATGAAATACGCCGGGTAATGCAGGTGCTGATGCGCCGCACGAAGAACAATCCGGTTCTGATCGGCGAGCCGGGAGTCGGCAAGACGGCGATTGCCGAGGGGATCGCCTTCAGGATCGTGCAGGGAGATGTCCCCGAAGGACTGAAGACAAAACAGATCGTCGCCCTCGATATGGGTTCGCTGGTGGCCGGGACAAGTTTTCGAGGACAGTTCGAGGAGCGGATGAAGGCGATCGTGGAGGAGGTGGCCGCCTCGAACGGCGAGATCATCCTCTTCATCGACGAACTCCACACGCTGGTCGGGGCCGGAGCCGCCCAGGGTTCGGTCGATGCGGCGAATATCCTGAAGCCGGCCCTTGCCCGAGGGGAGATGCACACGATCGGGGCGACGACGCTGGATGAGTACCGGCAGCACATCGAGAAGGATGCCGCCCTTGAGCGCCGGTTCCAGCCGGTTCTGGTGGCCGAGCCGACGGCGGAGGATACGATCTCGATCCTGCGGGGGCTGAAGGAACGCTACGAGGTCCACCACGGCGTGCGGATCACCGACGGGGCGATCATCGCCGCAGCACAGCTTTCCGACCGCTACATCAGCGACAGATTTCTTCCGGACAAGGCGATCGACCTGATCGACGAGGCGGCTTCGCGGCTGCGTCTGGAGATCGATTCGATGCCGGAGGAACTCGATGCGATCGAGCGGAAGATACGGCAGATCGAGATCGAGCGGGAGGCCTTGCGGCGGGAGATGAAGGCGGCGTAATCCGGATATATGGGATATCGGTGCAAGACATTCTGGAAGTGAACTGGGGAACTGGGAAGTGTCGCCCCGCGCTGCGGGGCTGGGGGAGTCGGGATCGGGCCGGTCCCCAGTGCTGACGCACGGGGTCACTGACGAGATAGAGGCGGGTCTTTATCAGAACTCACGTTAACCCTACCGATCAGGCAAGGTGGATATGAACCTGAAGCGCATCGTGAAGTATGCCGGAGAGAACAAGCTGTTGATGCTGTTGAATGTTGTGGTGTTGATGGTACTGCTTCTCCCGTTCGGGAGAGTTCAACAGCAGGCAGGCTCAGGGGAAGATGCTCCTCTGGTGTGGGTTAACGGCTTTATTTATGAAGATTTTCTTTCCATTCTCTTCTATTCTCTGGTCATTCTTCTGACTGCATCACTTCAAGTTGCACGATCATCGGTCATCAGAATGATTCTGGCAACGCTGAACCTGTTCGTCTGCGGTCTCTCTTCCCTGTTCGCCGCCGGTTCAATGATACTGGTTGCTCCGGACTACAAACCGTATTTCGGATGTGTATTGAC
>CBFGQN010000302.1:0-5507 GCA_965650895.1 uncultured Ignavibacteria bacterium
CCGACGTTGATGATGCTCCGCATCGTTGTGCAGATGCCGTCGGTCTGGACGATTATCGGGACTACGCTTGTGCTGATCGTCTCAACGATTGCGGTCACCTGGGCTGCTGCGAAGATCTTCCGGACGGCGATTCTCCTCTACGGCAAACGCCCCAGCGTCCGCGAAGTCGTCCGCTGGCTGCGAGTCAGGGAATAACCTTTGTGACTTCTTCGTACTCTTTGTGTCCGCCGCGGCGGGTGGTGATTTACCACAAAGACACAAAGAGCACAAAGAATTCAGTCGAAGGAAGTGGAGTCGGAGCTGCCGGAGTCGCTTGATCCGGAGTCGCTCCAGCCGCTGTCGCCGGAGGAAGATTGTGTGGAGTCGGAGTCGTTGAAACGGGAGTGGGAACCTCCGTCGTAGTGGGTGGCATCACCTTCGGATGAGTGGTGTTCCCGGTCGTGATCGTCGTCTCCGGAAGGACGATTCTCCTCTCCCCCCGGATAGGTCACCTGATGGATCATCATCCCTCCGGTCACCGTGTCGTCGATGCCGGGAGACTCTTCATCCCGCCGGTCTCTTCCCTCATTCTTCTTCGCCTCTTCCCGCTCCTTTCTCTCCTTCACCATCCGCTCATATTTCGGATAGAAGATCAGAAGAAGAACGATACCGACCGAGACGGCCGCATCGGCGATGTTGAAGACGTAGAACCGGTCGTGGAGTCGACCGAAGATCGTGATGTCGGGAATGTCGACATCGATGAAGTCGACCACCTTCCCCCTGAACAGGGGAGCGTAGCCGTAGAAGAGACCGTAGAAGACCCGGTCGATCAGGTTGCCGACCGCCCCGCCGAGGATCATCGCCAGTGCGATGTGGAATCCGCCGATCTCCGAGTCGCGGGATTTGCGGAGCAGGTGGACCAGAAAGATCGCCGCCCCGATCGAGAAGAGACCGAGAAGGAGGGGCATGCCGAAGTCCAGACCGAAGGCCATACCGGGATTCTCAACAAAGGTGAAGCGAAGAACATCTCCGATCACCGGTATGCTCTGTCCGAGATACATCCCCTCGTGATGTATCCCGAACAGGCTGAATCCTTTCACCGCCATTTTTGTGGCCTGGTCGATCAGAACGAGCAGTGCCGAGAAAGCGAGCAGTTTGCGCACGTGGTTCCTCTGTTATTCTTCCTCTTCGCCGAAGGTCTCGATAAAGTGCTTTCCCGGAATGCAGGGCTTCGACGTGTTTTTATAGACCGTGCAGACCTGCGTGACCGGGACGGCCATCAGGCGTCGGCTGTCGAGTTGCAGACCGCAGATGCGGCAGATGCCGAAGTTCTCGTGCTGTATGCGGAGCAACGCTTCGTCCAGCTTCTTGATGTAGTCGCTTGTCCGCTGCGCCTGAAGGAAGGTCTTCTCCCGCTCCATCGCATCGGTCCCCTGCTCGGCCATGTGGAGCGAGTAGGTGTTGTCCTCGGCCCCCTCGTTTGCGGCCATCTCCCGAAGCTGTTCTCCCAGCTCCTCCAGCTCCCGAACGTTGTTCTCGCGGATGGAGTGGATCATTTCGCTGAACTTTGCCAGCTCCTTCTTCGAGAAGGGGGCATTCGTAGCGGTTCCGGTGGAAGGGGAGAACGCGGTCTTCGGCAGTTCCTTCATGGTCGCTTTCACCGCTGTGGGCGTCAGCTTCTTTTTCTTGACCGGAGTTTTCTTCCTGAGCGGAGCGGGGGCCGCTGCCGTCGGCTTCGGAGCAGGGGCCGGCGCTGCAGCCTTCTTTGCCGGTGGGCTCTTCTTCGTTGCTGATTTCGTCGTTGATTTCTTCACGCTTTTATTTGCCGTTGCTTTCTTTGTCGATTTCGTTCCGGATGCCGGGGATGTTCCCCCCTTACCGGATTTCTTTGTTGTTGTGGAAGCTTTCGTTGCACGTGTCGGCGCAGCTTTCTTTGCAGCCGAAGTCGCGGCCGTACTCTTCTTCTTTGATGCCGCTGTTTTCTTCTCTCCCTTCTTCTCCGCTTTCTTCGTTGTCTTCTTTGAAGCCGTTCGAGTTGACGCTTTTTTCGTCGCTTTCTTTGCTGCTGCCATTCTCGTGCCTCCGCTCCTGAAATGGTTGCTGTAAAAGACCTGTATGAATTAATCTTCCATCCGTCTCAACCCGATGCGGCCGTAAAGCCGATCCTTATCGTGCGAAAATTCCTTTGCCAGTGTTTCGGACATGATGTAGCTCTGCTGCGATTCGAGTGCCGAGGCCAGTTCGTCCTGATCCGTAGCATAGAGCAGGCGGATTCTGTCGGTCACTTCCAGACCGGAGTCTTTCCGGAGTTTCTGGACGTGGTTGACGAATTCCCGGGCAAGTCCCTCGGCCCGCAGTTCGACGTCAAGCTCCGTATCCAGCGCCACGGTGATCGTCCCCTCGGCTGCAACGAGCCATCCCTCGATATCCTCGTGGATGATCTCGATGTCGTCGATATGCAGTTCAAATCCGTCGCCGTCGGCACGGATCACCAGTTCGTTCTTCTGCTGCAGCTCGCGAACCTCGCGGCTGGACATGCCGTTGATCGCGGCGGCCACCCGCTTGGCGTCCTTGCCGAACTTCGGACCGATCGACTTGAAGTTCGGCTTCGCGCCGATCTTCACGATCTCCGACTCCTGGTCGGCTCCGATATATTCCACCCTCTTGACGTTCAGCTCTTCGGTGATGATCTCCTCGACCTGCCGGAAGTCGTTCTGCTCCTGCTGGTTGGAGACCGCGATCAGGATGCGTCGCAGCGGCTGGCGGACTTTCCGGAGGATCGGATCGACTTTCTTGCCGGCCTCCTCTCGCAGACTCAGCGCCAGGGTCACCACCGTCTGCGCCCGCTGCATCCGCCTCTCCAGTCCCTCATCGATCCGGCTCTCGTCCGGTTCGGGAATAAGGGCCAGGTGAACGGATTCGGTCTCCTCAAGTTTCGCCGTGCCGTTCAGCGCGCCGTAGATCCGCTCGGAGAGGAAGGGGGCCAGCGGGGCCATCATCTTCGCAACCGTCAGAAGCGATTCGTACAACGTCTGATAGGCGGCCAGCTTGTCTTCGGACATCTCTCCCTTCCAGAAACGACGGCGGTTGCGCCGGACGTACCAGTTGGAGAGATGCTCGACGGTGAATTCCTGCACCAGACGCATCGCCCGCGTCGGGTCCATGTTCTCCATGTGATGCGCATACTGCCGGAGCGTGGTGTTCAGCACCGAGAGTATCCACCGGTCAAGCTCGGTCCGGTTCTCCATCGGAACCGGCGGCTCGGTGTAGGTGAATCCGTCGATGTTGGCGTACATCGCAAAAAACTTGTATGTGTTCTCCAGAGCGCGGAAGAAGTCCGAGATCACCACTTTGAGCAGATCCTCTTCCCGGAAGGAGAGGGGAGTCCACGCGGGGGAGGCGGTAATCATGTACCATCGGATCGCATCGGCTCCGTGCGTGTCCAGCAGACCGAACGGATCGATCACGTTGCCGCGCGACTTCGACATCTTCTTTCCCGTGTCGTCCAGCACCAGATCGTTCACCAGTACGCTCCGGAAGGCGACCGAGCCGAAGAGTCCGGTGGCGATGGCGTGGAGCGTGTAGAACCATCCCCGCGTCTGATCCACCCCTTCGCAGATATAGTCGGCGGGAAAATGTCGCTCGAACTTCTCCTTGTTCTCGAACGGATAGTGCCACTGTGCGAAGGGCATCGAGCCGGAATCGAACCAGACGTCGATCAACTCGGGTGTGCGCCGGTAAGTCTTTCCGTCGCGACGGAACACGACCTTGTCGACAAAGGGTTTGTGCAGGTCGATCTCCACTCCGGCTTCACTTACCGGAACGAGCGAACCGTCAACTTCCAGTTCTCCCTCTTTCAGCTCCGCCACCGATCCGACGGCGAACATATCGCTCGGGTCTTCCTCGTTTACCCAGATCGGCAGCGGGGTTCCCCAGTACCGGTCACGCGAGAGCGACCAGTCCTTGTTCTCCTCCAGCCAGTTCCCGAAGCGTCCCGAACCGATCTCCTCCGGCTGCCAGCGGATCGTGTTGTTCCCCTCGATCATTTCCCCGACAAAATCCGTCGTCCTGACGTACCACGAGTCGCGCGCGTAGTAGATCAGCGGATTGTCGCATCGCCAGCAGTGGGGATAGCTGTGGAGATAATCCTTTGCGTAGTGGTGAACCAGTCCCCGTTCCTTCAGGTTGATGACGATATCCTTGTCGGCCCCTTCTTCCTCAAGATTGTCGAAGCGGACGGTCTTGACCATCCGTCCGCCAAAGGGTCCGGCCGCATCGGTGAAGCGGCCTCCGGAGGTGACCGGCTGGATCACCGGCAGATCGTATACCCGGGAGACTTCATAGTCGTCCTGACCGAAGGCCGGGGCGACGTGGACGATGCCGGTGCCGTCTCCGGTCGAGACGAAGTCGGCGACCGTGACGTAGAAGGCGTCTTTATCGACCGGGACATAGTCGAACAGGCGTTCGTAGCCGACCCGCTCGATCTCCTTTCCCTTGAACTCCGCCTCGATGATCCACTGATGATCCTTGTCCAGAGCATCCCGGCGTGAGGCGGCGAAGATGTAGGTCTCACCGGTCTCCGGGTTGCGGGCCATCAGATAATCGATCTCCGGACCGACCGCAAGGGCGACGTTCGAGATCAGCGTCCAGGGAGTGGTCGTCCAGACGAGGAAGAAGGAGTCCTCCGGAATCTCCATCCCCCGCGCCGTCTTCTGTCCCGCTCTGACGGCGACCTTGACGTAGAGGTTCGGATCGCGGACGTCATCATATCCCTGCGCCAGTTCGTGCGAGGAGAGGGGGGTCTCGCAGTGGGGACACTGCGGGACGACCTTGAAGCCCCGGTAGATCAGTCCCTTGTCGAAGAGGGTCTTCAACGCCCACCAGAGGGATTCCACGTAGTCGGTCGTGCAGGTGATGTACGGATCGTCCATATTCACCCAGTAGCCGATCCGCCTGGTCAGCTCCCGCCAGCCTCCCGGCTTGTCGATGTGGCTGTAGACCAGTTCCTTCGCACGCCGATTGAACTCGGCCACGCCGATCTTCGTTTCGATTTCCCCTTTCTCTTTCAGACCCAGCTCCTTCTCCAGTGCGATCTCCACCGGCAGTCCGTGCGTATCCCACCCGGCCTTGCGGTGAACACGGTAGCCCCGCATTGTCCGGTAGCGACAGAAAATATCCTTCAGCGTCCGGGAAAGGACATGGTGAATGCCCGGCACGCCGTTGACCGTCGGCGGCCCTTCGTAGAAGGTCCAGGTTTTCTCTTCCGGTCGGCTCTCCACCGACTTCTCGAAGATCTTCTCCCGTTCCCAGAACTCGAGGATCTCCCGCTCAAGTGCTGGATAGCTGATTCTGTCGCTATCGGATAACTGTGGAAACATGATCTGATTTCTGCCTTGCTTTCCGGAGGCGAACCTCCCCTCAGTCGTAATAAAAGGTCGGATGTTACGCAATCGGATCAAGATAGGCAAGGGGGAAGAACGGGGGATATCGGGACGGGGGGATTGTAGTTGTCCGGTGCGATGGTTCAA
>CBFGQN010000303.1:0-5499 GCA_965650895.1 uncultured Ignavibacteria bacterium
GACATGAGAATGATAAGCAAGCGCACGGCACGCGCACGCTCACACAGATTCCGGAAATCTAGTACAAAAATGATTGAAGCAATGATGGGTGTTGTCTCCGCTGTTCGGTTCTCTCGTTTCTTGTCCTCGTCCGGTCTATCGTCCGGAGCTCGTCGAGATAGTGCCGGTACCAGTTGACTCCGGCGTACATGGCGTTGATCTCCGCGACCTCGGGATGTCGGTCGAGATAGTCCAGGATCGTCCCGACGCCGAATACCGGACCCGTCGGTGACCAGAGAGCCTCATAGATCCGGCTGAGAAATGTGTGGTCTTCCGGATAGTCGATCGTCCAGCGGTGGGTCATCGAGCGGTTGATTCCGTCATCACAGAGGACGTTGCCGATGCGGAAGCGTTCGGGACGTTCCCAGATCCAGGGGGTGGTATGCTCCCGCTCGAAGTTCCGCGAGGCATTCCGCCATGCCGCCTCCAGCACATCCATCGGCACCACCTCCACGTCCTGTCCGTCCGGCCATGTTGCCGGGTGGAGGTTGCCGACGTAGTCGTAGCTGCGTCGGTTCTCCAGCCAGAAGCCGATCACGCGGTCGATCACCGCCGGGTCGATCAGCGGACAGTCGGATGGAATCTTCACCACAACGTCTGCCCGTTGCTCCAGTCCGGCCTTGAAGTGCCGGTCGAGCAGATCGGTTGCGTGACCGCTGAAGCAGTTGACGCCGATCTCGCCGCAGAGGTCCCTGATCGGGTTGTCCGACGGTTCGAGTGTGGTGGCGACGATCAATTCGCCCGGCAGTGAGGCGGCCGACACCCGCTCGACCATTCGCTGCAACAGCGGCTTCCCCGCCAACGGCATCATCACCTTTCCCGGCAACCGACTGCTCCCGGTCCGGGCCTGGATCACCACAAGAATTTTCATATGCATCATCTTTGCCGGTAAGTGTACGTGTGGGTGTATGAGTGTATGAGTATGAGCGTGCGTGAGTGCCGTCTGCCCTGAACGTTCATGGCCCAAAGCAAGTGAACAAGCACCTGACATCCCTCTTAGAAGGTTTCATAAGAGTCACGAATTGCAGAAGTCTCAGTTGCTTGGTGATTCTTGGTGCCCTTTGTGTCCGCCGCGGCGGACACGAAGCATCACCAAGTGGTAGAGCAGTTCCCTGATACTTCTCTGTGACTGCTCAGACCACAGAGCACACAGGCTACTTTTAAGACTCCCTCTTAAAAGCTGACGACTCAAAGCTCACCCCTCAATTCCCAAAGCTGACTGCTCACCGCTCAAAGCTGACTGCTCAAAGCTCATCTCTCAAAGCTCACCCCTCAAAACCCCCTCCACCTCCAATCCCCATCCGAACTCCTTCTCCTCTTCCATCAAAAATCGACTCTGCCACTCCTCGGCCTCCCGACCGGGCACTGTGGGAACCATTCCCGAGGCATGTCTTAATTCTTCATACGAATCCGGTACGGGGTCATCGGTCAGGTATCGGCGTCCGATCTCCGCGATCAGCCCGGCCGACATCCCGTCGTTCTGGATCGGCGTCATGTCGGCAAGCTGGTCGAGATCGAAATCGGAGTAGACGGTTTTGCCGAGTGCAAGACCGGTGTAGACGACGCTGGAGTAGCGGGTGACCAGAACGTCGCAGTTTGCGATCATGTGGTTGACGTCGCCGGTCGGGTAGACCAGAGCCTCAGGGGCCCAGCGGGCGATCTCCCGCACGGCACGCTTCACATTTTCATTCGGATGGAGCTTGAAGATCAGCTTCCGACCGTCGGCAAGCTCCAGACAGTTTTTGATGAACCGTTTGCGGTTCTCCCACTTCAGCGTCTCCCGCATGTCGCTTGTGGCTACCAGGACGTAGTTCCGATGAGGGAAGCTGTTCTCCAGATACCGGCGGCAGTTGTCGAAGTTCGGAATGCCGGTGACCCTGATCTTTTCCGGATGCACTCCCTTGCGGACAAAGAGTCGACGGTAACCCTCGCTGGCCACGCAGAAATATCCGTACCCGTGGCTTAGTCCGGTAGTGGAGGTGCTTGCCAGATAGCGGGGAAGATTGAAGGTCTTCACCAGTCGGTACATGAAGTTTTCCGGATCGGTCATTCCTTCCTGCACCAGTATCAGCTTGCTCTCCCGGATGTTGGCCGGTATCACCAGATCGCTGCACGTATAGACCAGATCATAACCGCCGGTGCGGCCCTGCGGATCGACAGGGAGCCGATGCTTCTCCAGATAGCGGAGGCATCGCTCGGCCAGCTTGTTTCCGAGAACCGTGAAGTTCAGGTAGTCCTTGCGGCGGAGCGTTTCGATGAAGCCGTCGGCGTAGTAGGGGGTGAACCGACAGTTGTGGTCACTCAGATGCCGGGCGATCTGGTGCATCTGGGATGTCTGGTTGATCGACCCGCAGATGAAGAGAATGTTCTTGCGCAAGTTCCGCTCGTCGTTAATCGGTCGTGTCACCGGTTTCGCACGGAAGGAAGGACCCCTTCGGGACATCTTCCCCTTCAGTCATCCATACGAATGCAAACTTAGGCTGCGCGGAAATGCGGCGGGATGAAGAGGCGGTAACAGGGGAGTTAAGTGGTGGTAATGTCGATTTTCGAATGGCGAATTTCGATTGTCGAATGAGGGAGCTGTAGCGGTGCGTTCCTGCGGATGTGCAGGGGGAAATGACGAATGGCGAATTTCGATTGTCGAATGAGGGAGCTGTAGCGGTGCGTTCCTGCGGATGTGCAGGGGGAAATTGGGGGAGGTCGGAAAAGATGGGGCGTCGTTGTTCCGTTGTTCGCCGTTCGTTAATCGAAAATCGTCGGTTGAAATCGGTAGGGCGCAAGATATTGCGCCCTACAAATCAATCCGCCATACGACAATCGACAATCGAAAGTCGCCATTTGAAAATCACCACCCCTTCTCTACGAACTCTCCTCTCTACGAACTCCCCCCTACATCCCGAATCCGAATCCCACCGAGAAATATTCTTCACGATGTTCGAAGTACTGTCCGAACTGGGAACGACCCGAATAGTAGGCGGCTTCCAGCAGAAGGCCGTTGTGATGGCGGGGGGCCAGTTTTATTCCGGCCCGGACCGAGTGCTCGCCGATCGTCTCGGTCTCCGTGTTCAACCGGAACTCGTATCCGGCCCGGAGAGTCGGGCTCCCCGAGCGTTCAAACAGATCGATCTCCAGATCTCCGCCGATATACGGTGTGACTCTGCCGAGGTCGTCCGGTATCGTGTGGAAGAGAAGCTGGGTGCCGATGTAGGGACGGAGGTATCCCGTCCTCCCGCGAAATCCGTCGAGGCAGCATCCCGTCCAGAAGAGATGTTCCATCCCCATCGAGAGATCGATGAACTCACGACTATAGACGACGGCTCCATCGTTCGGCAGTGCAAACTGCGGGTCGCCGTCGACCAGATGAGCGGAGATGTGGGCGATCCGGACGGTCGGGATAAAGGTTGTCCGATGTTTTTCCGGATTCTCGAATGTCCGAGGAGGATTCCGGTAGGTGTCCCCCGCCCGACCGATTCGTGCCGATCCATAAAACCCGAAATAGTAATCGACCGCCTCGACCGGAAATTTGAAGTTGGATTCGGAGCGGAGACGGGACCAGGTGAAAAAGTCGGCGCCGATGCTGAGGTTGACTGCCAGAGGGGTCCAGAGCGTTTCCAGGTATGGATCGTAGGAGTCGTTGTCGCAGACCGGATCATGCCCGCACAGGTCTTCGTATTCCACCTCACGGACTTCTTCGAAAAGAGAGACGCTTCCCCCTATATCCAGCCGGACCTTGTCGTTTGCCGACTCACCCGATCCGCCGATGCGGGGGGCATACTTCCCTGCGTATGGCCAGCGGTAGAGGGGAAGGCGTTCCTTGACGTCGTCCCGTGACGCCGTTACCGTGTTCTGGCTGCGCAAAGGGAGGACGTACAGCAGAATCCCCGACAGAAGCAAGCAGATGAATTTGAGCATAAGGCGGACCATTCATTCGGTGTTTTCCGGCGCGAAGATAACGACGAATGTCGATTTCCGATTTTCAATCGACGAATGGCGAAATGTACCGTAGGGGCGCAAAACCTTGCGCCCTTCCCATTCCCGATGTCGATTTCCGAATCGCGATGTACGTTCGCCGCATCGGGATATGGACCCGATCTGCGTCAATCCGTCGCATCCGTTCGATCTGTGGTCCGTTGCATCGAAACGGAAAACCGGAGAAGGAGGATTTTAGAATTTCGATTGACGATTGACGATTGAAGGATGGAGATCGACCCGTTCCTCCTCAGGGCTGAATCGCTACGGCTCCCCTCATTCGAAAATCGAAATTCGTCATTTCCAGGCTGCAGGGATGAACCGGCGACTCCCCTCATTCGCCAATCACAAATCGCCAATCGAAATTCCTCATCCCCCAACGCTCAATTCGATCCCCTCAACAATATCCCCTTCCCGTCCGGCTCTGACCGTGATCCGGACCGGCGCGGAAACATTGGTGAATCCGAGCATCCGGATCTGCTCCGCGTCGATCTCCACCTCATACTCTCCGGGAGGGAGTCCCATGTAGTAGAATTCGCCGTCCTCGTAGGTGATCGTGCTGTCGGCAAACGTGCCGTCGATCTGACGGAAACGGACGATCACCCCTCCTTTCCCCTTTCCGTTCCGGCTGACGTGACCGCTTGCCTCTCCGCCGACTACGATCGGCAGCTCGATGACGAGATTCCGGTTCGGACGGGGCGTCACTTCCATCGTCCGGTACTTCGGGCGCCAGGAGATCTCGGGAAGACCTGCCTCACCGAATGTGAGGATGCAGGGACGATGAGCTTCCAGATTCAAAACGGAGATTGTCGAGTCGGCAGGTGAGCGGCGAATCAGTCCGCCGTTGACCGCCACATCGGCCTCGGCTACGGCCGGCTCGTCGGAATCTCGCTGACCGTTGTTGTTGATGTCCAGAAACGGATGAACCGTTACCGTTGCCCGGTCCAGTCCTCCCCGGTTGGCGAAGGAGAGATTCCCGTTGTCGCTGTCGTATGCAATCGAGCCGCTCGCCTCAAAGCGTGAGACCTTCTCTCCGTTCTGCACACCGAACGATGTGCC
Organism: uncultured Ignavibacteria bacterium; assembly: GCA_965650895.1. Taxonomy (GTDB): domain Bacteria; phylum Bacteroidota; class Ignavibacteria; order OLB7; family OLB7; genus JAGWAZ01. Next base: position 5,068 of record CBFGQN010000303.1, read on the forward strand.
GGTGCGGGCGAACGGCATGTCCCACCGCAGACTGACGGTGGCGGCTGTTGTGTTCAGAACGGTGTTCCTGATTGCGGACAGGTTCATCCGGAGTCCGGCCAGGATGCGTCGTTCGATTTCCGCTCCGACCATTGCAATCTCACCTTTCTTCCAGTCCAACTCTATCGAAGGACGCAGGTAGATGTCTCCCCAGGTTCTCCAGGTCGACCTGATCGTCGAGGAGAGAGCCGTCAGCCCGGATGATGCGGTGCCGTTCCAGTCGGCCCGCAGAGTGAATGTCGTCGGGGCGCTGAAGAGGCGCGTCCCAAACGTACCGATGCTGTTGAAGGTGTGGTCCCCTTCTCTGACGTTATCGATCACTTCTCCCCGCACTGTTCCCCGCAACGGGCCAAGGGCGACCGGGGTGGAAAGGGAGACGGCATATCGTTCGTC
>CBFGQN010000304.1:0-5484 GCA_965650895.1 uncultured Ignavibacteria bacterium
AACGTCGTAGACTGAATTATCGAGGAGGACGGGAAGAAGGGTGCGCGCCCGATGACGTTCAGAGCCTGGGCCGACTGGTGGAAACGACGGGAAGATGTGAGCTTCGAGGCGAAGATCGAAGGGGGGCGGCTCGAGCTACGTTCGTGGGGGGGACATCTATCGGTCCGGACCGATGTCTTCTGTCCCGACGGAACCGTCGGACGTCTGGCGGAAGACGGAGGGTATGAAATAAGTGAGATTGACCGGTTGCAATCTCCGGAGATATACCGGTTCGGGGGAGAGGAACGGATCGATCACCTCCGCCGGTTTTCGTTCACCGTTGCGCGCCGTGCGCTGCGCGACAATCTGACGAGAGTAAGACGATGAAGGTCTGCTTCCTGGCACAACAGAGCGTCTCGATAGTGCGGGGCGGTCCCCTGGTTCAACTTCGGGAGACCGCACGGCATCTGCCGGAGTTCGGCGTCGAGGTCGGCTACTTCGATCAGTGGCGTGATTTCCCGCGGGGCGAATATGATCTGGTCCACCTCTTCAACGGCACCATGACCAATTACGATATCGCCCTGCGGCTCTATCAGTACGGGATTCCGTTTGTCGTTTCCTCCATCTTTTTCACGATGCGATCTCACGCCTTCATTCGTGCTACCCGCCGTTTTTCCGCTCTGGCCTCCCGATTCTATTCAGGTTTCCGTGACGATTACACGTTCATTGCCGATATCTGCCGGATGAGCCGGATGGTTCTGCCGAACACGACCGCCGAAGGGGGGATCATCGAGCGGGGACTGGAAATCCCGCCGGAGAAGATCCGGGTGGTGCCGAACGGCGTCGATCCCCGCTTTGCCGAAAGCGACCCCACCCTCTTTCAAAACGAGTACGGAGTGGAGGATTTTGTGCTGAATGTGGGGCACATCGGATCGGGGCGGAAGAACGTGCTGAATCTGATCCGGGCGATGAAGGAGATCGATCGTCCCCTCGTGGTGATCGGCAAGCTCCAGAAAGGAGCCTACGCCGACGCCTGTCTGAAAGAAGGGAGCCTGAACCCGCGCGTAAAAATCATCCAGGGACTGCCGAACGACTCGCCGATGCTCGCCTCGGCTTACGCAGCATGCGACACGTTTGCCCTCCCTTCCCTGTTCGAAACTCCCGGGATTGCTGCGCTGGAGGCTGCGCTGGCCGGGGCGAAGATCGTCATCACGCCCCACGGAGGGACGCGGGATTACTTCGGAGAGACGGCAACATATGTGGAGCCGACTTCCGTTCCGTCAATCAGCAAGGGAATCGGGCAAAGTCTCGGCATGGCGAAATCGGCGGAGCTGCGTGAACATATCCTGCGAGAATTTACATGGCGGAGCGTGGCCGAGAAGACAGCCCGGGTCTACGAAGAGGCCCTGAGCCGATCCTGATTCCGGTTACCAACAGATAGAAGAAAAGAGGGTAATGTCGGCGAACCTTTTCCCGTCAAACAATGTTCCGAGCCAGGAAACTTGTTCCAACACATAATTCGGTTTTATGATGCGATTCCGCCTCGTCATTTTTCTGTCAGTTCTTTTCCATCAGGGGAGCCTGCTCTTTGCGCAGGAGCCGGAAGCCGATACCGGTACGATCACCGGGGTCGTCATCGACCGGCAGACACAGTCTCCGATTCCCGGGGCAACCGTCCGGGTCGTCGGAACCACGCGGGGAGCGGCGGCGAACGCAGGGGGTGAATTCCGGATCGAAGGACTCCCCGTCGGTTCCTACCAGCTTGAAGTCACTTCCATCGGCTTCGAGCCGGCGATTCTCTCCGACATCGTGGTGACCTCCGCACGGCCTCAATCGGTTCGGGTGGAACTGAACGAAGGGATCACGGAGGCTGAAGGGGTGACCGTTCGACCCGATTATTTTCTGGAGGATCGTGACAGACCGACCAGCACGCAGACCTTGCGGAACGAGGAGATCCGACGGCTTCCCGGCGGCTTCGAGGATGTCGTGCGGGCAATCAGTACGCTGCCGGGTGTCGCGCAGGTCTCGAACGGACGGAATGATCTGCTTGTCCGCGGAGGAGCTCCGTCGGAGAACCTCTACCTGATCGACGGGATCGAATCACCCAACATCAATCACTTCGGAACGCAGGGGGCCGGAGGGGGGCCTCTCTCCTTCATCAATCTCGATTTTGTCCGGGAGGCGACCTTCTCGACCGGAGGATTCGGCGCGAAGTACGGCGACAAAATTTCGAGCGTTCTGGAGATTGACCTTCGCGACGGACGGGATGACCGACAGGGGGGGAAGGCGACCGTCAGCGCCACACAGTTCGGATTGAACCTGGAAGGTCCGGTCACCGCAAACGGTTCCTATCTCTTCTCGGCCCGGCGGAGCTATCTCGATCTGATCTTCCGCGCCGCCGGCTTCTCCTTCGTGCCGGAGTACTGGGATTTCCTCGGCAAGTTCGATTACAGACTCGGGCAGAACGACAGGCTCTCCGGTCTGGCCATCGCCGCGATCGATCGGGTCCGGTTCTTCAACGACGATCAGGATGATCTCTTCGACAACTCCCGTATTCTGGACAACTCGCAGGATCAACTCGTGGCCGGGATCACGTGGAAGCATCTCTTCCCGAAGGGCTACCTCAACACGACGTTCGGGAGAACGCGGATCGCCTACGAGTTCCGTCAGACCGATACGCTTGCGGAGCCGATCTTTATCAACAACTCCGTTGAGGACGAATTCAATCTTCGCGTCGATGCCCTGCAGCAGTTTGATCTGGATGGAGACCGGCTCGATTTCTCCTTTGGAGGGAATGCGAAGACCGTCGGGTTCCGGACCGATCTGCTCCTTCAGCAGGTAGAGCCGAAGCTGGAGGTCGATCTGGAAGAGCGGTTTTACAAGGGGGCACTCTACGCACAACTGGCCTACCCGCTGTTCAATAACCGGCTGAACGTCTCGGTCGGCGGGCGACTGGACTGGTTCGACGCCATCGACAAGGAGTTCTATCCGGCGTACCGGTCGGCCCTTCGCTATGCTCCGGCCGACCGGTTTGCGATCAGTCTGAGTGGCGGACGATACTATCAGACTCCTTCATACATCTGGCTGGCCGCCAACGAAGCGAACCGGTCGTTGAACAGTATCAGGACGGACATGAGCGTGCTCGGACTGGAGCATCTCCCGGCGGACGACATCAAGTTGAGCGTGGAGGTCTATCAGAAATTCTATCACGACTATCCGACCTCGACTACCCGACCCTATCTTGTCCTGGCAAATACCGGTGCCGGGTTCGGCGGTGCCGAGGAAGGGTTCGCCTCGTTCGGTCTGGAACCCCTGACCAACGAGGGGAGCGGACGGGCCTACGGCGTGGAGTTCTTCGCCCAGAAGAAGCTGTCCGGTTCTCCCTGGTACGGCGTCGCCTCTCTGTCGATCAATCGGTCGGTCTTCACCGCGCGTGACGGCGTGGAGCGTCCGGGGAATTTCGACCAGCGGGTGATCTTCAACCTCAGCGGCGGGTGGAAGATCACCGATCTGTGGGAGGTCGGCACGAAGTTCCGGTTCGCCACCGGGCGTCCCTACACACCGGTCGACTCGACCGGCGATCCGACGTTCGGTTATCAGGTGACCGATCGGTACAACGAACTCCGGCTCGATCCATCCCACCAACTCGACGTCCGGATCGACAGACGCTGGCCTTTTGCCGGATGGAATCTGATCACCTACATCGACATTCAGAACATCTACAACTCGAAGAGCCCCTCTCCTCCCCGCTGGAATGTCCGGACGGGGACCGGAGAAACGGATGATCCTATCGGGATTCTCCCATCGATCGGGGTGAGCGCGGAGTGGTAGGGGGATGGAATTTCCCCCTTGCGCCGGGGTCGCCGGGAGACTATTTTCACTTCCGGAATCAACCCTTCACGCAAACCGGAGCGTTGCGTTATGGCCGACCGACAGTTCCTTCCCCGATGTGTTCCACACTCTTCAGGAAGAGGCGTTCTTCTTATTCTCCTATTCTTTCTGATCTCCGGCACGGCCCTCCCCCAGCAGGGGACCGACATCCGTATCTCTGAAGATATCCGCGAACCGGCTATTCCGTCGGACATCCGCATCCAGACCGGGGCCGAACTCGCCGATGCCCGTCTCGCCGTCTGGGGAACCACCGTCGAGGGTCCGAGCGGAGAGGCCCGCAACGCCCTGGTCTTCGACCTCGGCAACGGACCGCAGCCTCTGCACAGCTCCGATGCCGAGCCCTATGCTCAGGTCGCCGTCGCCCCGCTGACCGACCGGTTTCTCCTCCTCTGGAACGACCGCCGTCCCTCGGGAGCCGGGATCTACGGCAGAGTCGTGTTGAAGGATGGAAGCTTCGGCGGGCCGGAATACATGTTCAGCTCCGGTGGGAAGCTTGAGGATCGGGTTTACTGGATGAATGATCCGAGGGGGACGACGATCCTGTGGAATGATGTGCGGGGCGCGGAGGTGACGGTCCGTCGTCGACGTGTCGATGGGGAGGGGAGAGTGGTGGGGACAGAGGAATCACTGGGAAGCGGCGGGATCGTGGAGCATCAGGTGAGCCGGTTGCCTGACGGTCGTGTGGTGTTGGGTCGGGAGTCGGGGGAAGGGATGGTGCTGGGACTTGACGGAGAGATGGAAGCGGAGGGGATCGCCGCGGAGCGGTTGCGTCGGCCGCATTATATGGGCGAGGACGGAAGCTTTGCGATGCTGGACTCGAATCGGTTTCTGTACTACGAGGATATCCGTGCGCCGGAGCCGGTGTGGGAGAGGAGGTTTACGGCCGATCATTACGATCCTCTCGACTACGATCTTGCCTTCCTCCGGCAGCGAGCCGATACGTTTGTTCTCCTTCGTTTTGCACTCGGTCATTCCTCCTTCGATCCGTATCCCTATTCTTCCCTGAAGATTATTCAGATAGAATCTTCCCTCTTTACATCCGCCTATGACTCCGCTCGCACCCTCCGCGATACGCTCCACTGGTTCGGATCGTCGGATGATATGCCGCAGCGAATCGTGTTCAAAAAACATCTGGACGAATGTGAGGATATCTCACGCGGTCTTATCGGGTTGGAGCACGAGTACATTAATACGAGGAACAAATACCAGACTGCGGTGGTCTTCAGCGTCGATCGTGAAGGGAGGGTAAGGGACGTCTGGAGACGGACTGTCGCGAGCGGGATCTCGTATGAAAAGGATTTCACCATCCTTGCCCAGATCTGCCGGCCTCTCGGGCTCCCCGGCGCAAACCGGCTCCGTGCGGATACCCTCAGTTCAATCCGTGTGTATTGGAGCGGGGGAGAGTGGATCGAATATGCCGTTGATGCCGCCGGTTATCGGCATACGCCGCATCAGTCGCCGGTGATCGGTCTGTACAACGGCCGGATCAAAGTCGGCTGGTACCGTCCGGAGGCGAACAGACTTGAGATGCTCTCCTTCACCGATTTCCCGGATGGGGTAGACTCTCTTTCCTCACACCTCCGTGTCGATATGAAGTATGAGGGGACTCGTCGG
>CBFGQN010000305.1:0-5477 GCA_965650895.1 uncultured Ignavibacteria bacterium
AGCTCTCCGTCCGGCTCACCGTGTTCGGTCCGGATCGCCTCGATCAGCACCTCCTTCCGCTGCGCGTTCCGTTCGGGTCCGCCGGAGCTGTCGTAGAGGGTTTGCCAGAAATCTATGGTGATTGTGGAGAAGGGCATCTGTTCGTTGTCGGTTCGATTGATGATTCCCTCAGAATTCATACGCCACCCGTCCCATCACCAGCCGGCCGATCGCAGGGGTGCCCACGAACTCTGCGTGTCGCAGCTCGAACGGACTTTCGTCGCTCCCCTCCACCCAGGTCAGCAGGTTCTGTGCGGTGAGCGAGAGGGTGAGTCCCTTCACCCAGGGGAGGTCGTAGCCGGCGTTCAGCGAGAGGGTGGAATAGCCCGGTACCTCTCCGGCGTAGACGCCGGAACGGACCGGGAATCCGTCGACGTGGCGGAAGAGAAGGGCGGCGTTCAGTCCCAGCCGCGCGCTCCGCCAGTCGGCGCCGATGTTGAACTTGAACTTCGGCGCGTTCAGCGAGAGATCGGCCACGCTGTCGAGGTTCGGGAAGAAGTTTTTGTCGACGTATGAGAGATTCCCGCTCAGCGTCAACCCATCCACTACCCCGACCTGCATCCCGATGTCATAACCGTAGAGCGTGATGTCGCCGTAGTTCCGGTAGGTCAGCAGAACGGCGGTGGAATCGGCCGCCTCGTTCGGCGAGACGGTTCCGAGAGGGAGCCCGGGGTTATCCTTGCTTCCGGCCTCGCCGGCAAGCTGCGGGACGAAGAGGGCGGCGAAGACCTGCGCCTGCTCTTCCGATACTCCGTTCTCCACGAAAACATCCACCAGATAATTGGTCAGGGATTCGGCGTTGAAGAAGACGGTCGGCGTGATCGTCTCCAGCGGTCCCACAAAGTTGTTGTACTGCGAACGGTAGAGATCGACGCTCAGTCCCACCCGGTCGAACAGCACCCCCTGCCAGCCGAGTTCGATCGTGTTGTTGATCGTCGGCAACACCTGCTCCCGACCGCTGACCCGCTTCCTCGCGAACGAATCGAACGTTCCGGTGTTCGGGTTCAGCACCCGGAGTTCGGTCTGAAGCGTCCCCTTCGGCGGAGCCGGAATCGCGTCGACGATCCCCCCGAGCGCCGGGTTCGGCAACAGATTTTTGGCAATTCTCTGGATGCTCGTCCAGATCGCCCCGATGTCGTCGGTCTCGATGTAGCGGGAGGGATCGGGGGCAAGGAACGAACGCATCATCGGATCGCCCTCGGCGTCGAACCGGAAGCTGTAGCCCTCCTTCGGGACGCCGGAGGCACGGACGTTGAACCCGAATCCGCTGTCGACCCGGACGCTCTGGGCGACGATGTCCAGAAACATGTCGTTGGTCGATGGGGCGGAGTAGGCGCGGTTGTAGGTCAAACGGAACGCACCGAGATCTTCCGGCGTCCAGACGACGGCGGCGCGGGGTGAGATCACCGGATCGTCCAGCCTGCTGTGCTTGTCCAGCCGGAGGGCGGCGACAAGGTCGAGCCGGTCCTCCACCAGTTCGGTCTCCGACTGAACGTACAGGCCGATTTCATTGAAGCTGTCGTCGTTCTCGTTCCGTCCGGTCACCGTCGAGTCGGTCACCGGGTTCGTCAGGATGACGTCAAGACCGTAGGTCAGCCGTTCCTTTGGACCGATGGTTGTCGAGTGCTGGGCCTGTGTGACGAAGACGGTGGAGCGGTCGATGATCGGCTGACCGGTCCGGAGCAGATAGGTCTCCCCGGCATCGCTCCGGTTCAGGAAGGCCTGCACGAACAGCTCCCGCCAGCGGAAGCGGGCCTGATGATACCAGTACTGCCAGTCCTGCGCCTGTGCCGCACCGACTCCGGTGGCATCGGTGTTGTTGATCGCCAGGGTCATGCCGGTGGAAAGGACAAGCGACGCTTCGTCGGTCACCAGCCAGTCGATCCGGGCCTCGCCGCCGAGGCGTTCCATGGCGGAGTCGCGCAGACCGATCAGGACGCTGTTCGTGTCGAAGCCGGGATCGACCGCCAGACTGTCGGCGATCGCCGTCCGTCGCGCGCTCGCCTCGGCCGTATCGATATAGCCCCAGTCCTCCCCCCGCATGTACTGACCCGATATCTTGTAGCCGAAGCGGTTCCCGACCGTTCCGGCATGACGAAACATTCCCTGGAAGACATCGCGCTCTCCGCCGGCCACCGAGACCCACGTCCCGCTCGAAGAGAGTGGCGAACGGGTGATGATGTGCATCACACCGTTCGATGCGTTCGGTCCGTAGAGAGCCGATCCCGGTCCCCGCACGATCTCGATCCGCTCGATGTCTTCGTTGACCAGAGGAATAAAGTAATAGCCGTTGTACCGGAGCGAGGGAATGTTTGCAAAGCGGTTGTCGGTCAGCGAGGTCAGCGTGCCGCTGAAGGCGTTGTTGAAGCCCCGGGCGACCACGGTGTTCTGTGCCAATCCCCCCTGTACTACATCCAGCCCCTTCACTCCCCGCACATAGTCGACCGTCGAGATCGCCGTCTTCTCCTCCACTTCCTGTGCGGTGATCACCGAGGTCGAAGCGGGGGCACTCGTCACTTTCTCCGGTCGGCGCGAGGCGGTCACCACAACGCCGCCGTCGGCGATTCCCTCCTGCGGAAGCCGGACGTTCAGTTCGGTTCGTTCTCCGGCACGTATCTCGACCAGCGTATCGCTCACCGTTCCGTAGCCGATCGACGAAATCGTCGCCCGGTACGTCCCGGCCGGAAGTCCCTTGATCAGATATGTCCCGTCTCCCCGCGCCACTCCTCCCTGCGCATTCCCTCCCCTTCCGGCACGAACCACCTGCACGGTGGCCCCGGGGAGCGGATCATCCGTCTCCGCATCGACGACTTTTCCCTCCAGCGAACCGGGTTGGCTCCACAGATGGAGCGGAGAACCGATCAGAAGACACAACAGGAAGAGAGCCGACAGGAGGAACGAAGGAGTCGGCAGCGAACCGCGCAGATACTGGCGCATAGACTGAATATTTCGCGTATGATATGTGTGAGACGAAACGTCTGACCTTGAGATTTGCACCGCCGAACTTACAGAAGAACGGTATGACGGCAAAGAAGAGGAACGGAATCCCCCCGATCCCGGTTCAAGGAGACACATCTCTCCCCTTTATTGAATCCGCCACGGCGGAGCATGTTGAACTTTTCATTTGATCGATGTCGACAATTGCCGCCACCGGAACCGCCGTCCCCGAGCATGTTCTCGATCAGGGCAGAGTAAGAGAGTTTGCACGTGATCTGTTCGGCGGCGTCGTTCCGAACATCGACCGGCTGATCTCCGCCTACGACAACGCGCAGATCGAACGGCGACATTTCTGCGTCCCGCTGGAGTGGTTCGCCGAAGAACATTCCTTCAGGGAGAAGAACGACCTCTATATCGTCAACGCCATCGACCTTTCAAAGAGGGCGATCGACGCCTGTCTGCAGAAGGCCGGATGTTCGCTTGAGGAGATCGACTATCTCCTCTTCGTCTCCACCACCGGACTGGCCACGCCGAGCATCGACGCCCGGCTGATCGAGGATCTTCCGTTTCGGCGTGACGTGAAACGGCTGCCGATCTGGGGGCTTGGTTGTGCCGGAGGGGCGGCATCCCTTTCGCGGGGAATGGAGATCGCCCGAGCCGTCCCGACCGCACGGATTCTGATCGTGGTCGTGGAGCTGTGCGGATTGACCTTCATGCGGAACGATTTCTCCAAGGCAAACCTGATCGCCTCGGCCCTCTTCGGCGACGGAGCGGCGGCGGTATTGATTGAGGGAAACGAGGTGGAGAAGCGGGGGGAACATCTGCCGGAACTGACCGCCTCACAAACCCGCACCCTCCCCCACTCCCTTGATGTGATGGGATGGGATATATCGGAGAACGGATTCGGCATCACGATCTCCCGGGACATCCCGGCAATCGTTCACACCTTTATGAAGGAATCGATCGAGGGACTTCTGGCGGCGAATGACCTCGGCATCGAAGAGATCAAACACTACATCACCCATCCCGGCGGGGCGAAGGTGCTGGAGGCCTATCAGGAATCGCTGAAGCAGCCGAGGGAGAAGTTCCGGCATACGTGGGAGGCGCTACGGGATTTCGGAAACATGTCGGCAAGTTCGGTCCTGTTTGTGCTGGAGCGGTTTATGGAGGAGATCGGGAAGAGGAGATCGGAGATAACTGATCCTCCGGCGGAGTATGGTCTGATCGGCGCGCTCGGTCCCGGCTTCTCCTCGGAACTTCTGCTGGTCCGGTGGGGTAGTCCCGGAGTGTGAAGCGAGGACGTCGGGAATTCCCGGCACACCGCTTTATGTCTTGCGGTGGACGGATCCGATGGTATTTCAACACAAAGGCACCAAGAGCACGAAGAAAGCACAAAGTTCGGGTCCGGAGGAGGGGGACAAGTGTTCTTTTCCGTTCCGGATTTCGTGACGCTTCGATTCTCTATATTGGCGGAAAGTATGCCGGCAATCGTCCAACACCTCACTTATAGCAGAATAGTCCGCATCGACCGATCCCGGAACACTTGAGGGTGCGGGGTTTCAGCAATCATCAACTATCTCCTTATGGCAAAACAGCCCGTATCGACTGATCCCGGAACACTTGAGGATACCTTGTACTATACCGTCCACCGCATGGCCCGGCTTCTGCGTTACGGGTTCCTCCGTTTTTTCACCCACCTGGGTCTGGACATCACACCGGAACAGTGGTTCCTTCTCCACCGGCTCTGGGAGAGGGACGGCCGTCCGCAATTCGAGCTGGTCGATCCGACAATCGACGACCGGCCGAATATCACCCGGCTGATCGACTCGCTGGAGAAGCGGGGACTGGTGGAGAGGCAGACCGATCCGGACGACCGACGCCGGTTCCTGATCTCACTGACTCCGGAGGCGGTCAGGCTGCTGAAGGAGATCATGCCGAAGGTGATCGCCGAACGAGAACGGGTCTTCGGCTCGATCAGCGAGGGAGATCGTCGGGCGCTCAGCCGCGTTCTGAAGAAGTTTGAACGGCAGATAGAAGAGGATTTCGGAGGGGATTGACCGGGGCCGTCCGATACCCGTGACAAAGGGAGTACCGGATGATACTGTTATAGAGCCGATGCGTGAAGGATGATGGAGAAGAAAATGCCCCTTGGTGATTCTTTGTGCTCTTGGTGTCCGCACGCCATCCGCCAGGGCGGACATCGAAGACCGCGGCGGATGATGGTTATTCTTTCACGGGAAACATCGCTTGAAACGCTATACGTTCATCCCATCTGAACTGCTGCCTCTATAACTACAGTGGAAACAGATAACCTTGTATCGAACTTCCGAACGACATGCTCTGTTTTCCCCCTATGCAAGAACCATTCGACATCGACAAAGCGTTCGACCTGATTCGCGATGCGGTGGAACCCTATCCGAAGGCGGCCCTCTTCGAGCTGTATGATGAGGGGTTTACGACGCCGTTCCAGATACTGGTCGCCTGCATCATTTCCATTCGGA
>CBFGQN010000306.1:0-5471 GCA_965650895.1 uncultured Ignavibacteria bacterium
AGAATCCCGAGTCCGAACGCAGTCGCCGTCAGAACATGCCCCAGATACCACCGGGTCGCATCCCGAACCGCCTCTTCGGCCAGCGTGTGATCGCCGTAATCGGTCACAACCGGAATCAACGTAATACCGAAGGCGAGAGCCATCGGAAAGCTCATGATTATGGCGGCGTAGAGTCGTGACCGGCTGTTGACGCTGTTCATGCAGTAGCGGGACAGTTGGCTGATGGACAAACGGTTCTTCTGCGAATCGGGTAAGTTTCACATTTTCGATGGAACCTGAAAGGGGAAGAAGTATTCCTACAGAGAATTGGCTTCTCCTTTCATCACCTTTTCACCACTGAGGGACATCGCTATGAAAACCGGCCCCGACCTCGCACCGCACGACTACGCGGCAATTCTCTCGGAGATTTCCGGACTCGTTACCCAGGCACGCAGAGCATCGGCAAAAGCCGTCAACTCGATCATGACGGCAACCTACTGGAGCATCGGCAGACATATTGTAGAATATGAACAGAAAGGGGGTGAACGGGGGGAGCACTATGGTCGACAGGTTGTCAAACGGCTTTCCGAAGATCTGACCGAGAGATTCGGCAGAGGGTTCGGGCGAGCCAACCTGTTCCAGATGCGGGCGTTCTACCTTGCCTATTCACATCAGAAGATTGTCCAGACAGCGTCTGGACAATCTTCCGAAAGGAAAGCAATTTCCGAAAGCACCTTGCTATCCATTGCTTCTTTCTTCCCTCTCTCATGGTCACATTACGTCACGCTGCTTGCAGTCAGAGGGGATCACGCACGCGAGTTCTACGAAGCCGAAGCGCTCCGGGGAGGATGGACCATACGCCAGTTGAACAGGCAGATCGACTCGCAGTTCTACGAGCGGACCGTTCTCTCGCGGAACAAAGAGCAGATGCTGCGGAAGGGAAGCCGCAGGAAGAAGGGCGACGCGGTCAGTCCCGAAGAAGAGATCAAGGATCCGTTTGTCCTCGAATTTCTCGGACTGAAAGATGAATATTCCGAGAGCGAACTTGAAGAAGCGCTGATTGAACGTCTGGAAAGCTTTCTGCTGGAACTTGGAGACGACTTTACATTCGTCGGACGACAACGTCGCCTGCGGATCGGTGACTCATGGTTCAGGATCGATCTCCTCTTCTATCACCGCCGCCTTCGTTGCCTGGTGATCATCGACCTGAAGACCGGCAAACTGACGCACGCCGACGCCGGGCAGATGCACACATATCTGAACTATGCCGGCAAACACTGGACGCACGAAGGGGAAAATCCGCCGATCGGTCTGATCCTCTGCACACAAAAAGATGAAGCCCTGGCCCACTACATGCTGGATAATCTTCCGAACAGAGTTCTGACCGCCGAATACAGAACCGTGTTGCCCGACGAAAAAATGATTGCCGAAGAGATTGAGCGAATCCGCCACAGGCTGGAGGAAAGAAAAGACGGAAAAGAGGAACATGGCTGACCGTCTCGCTACAGGAATTCGGAAACCATCTCCGTCGTATCAAGTCGCCGGATCATCCGGCGTACTCATACTCCAGTTCATCCAGAACAGGAATTCCGGCATGTCCGATCTCGGGAATCGAGGGCTTCAACCGCCGGGCCTCCTCCATGGCTCCGGCCCGGATCGCCGTCAGGCGGAAACCGCGGCGTCCCCAGAAACTCTGCGCTCTGCGATTATCGTTGGTCGTCGTCAGCCGGATCGCACTCCAACCGGAAGACCGTGCCTCCTTCAACAATGCGTTGACAAGTGCAGTCCCGATCCCCATCCCTTCGGTAAAAGCATCGAGCGTGATGATCTCGCACTCGTTCCCATCAATCCGGTACGTCAGAAGTCCGACGGGAGAGGAATTCTCCGACCGGGCGACAAAGCCGGGGAGCAGATCGGCATGGTGAAGGCGACCCCGGGAGACGATCAGGACATCCCCCCACCGTTCACGCAGGGTCCGCTCGATCCAATCGCGATCCCCTTTCGAGATATGGTCGATCCGGACGTTCATACGGAATGATCGTTCATGAGCACCCGGCAAATCTCTTCGACCCGACCGGAGAAGATCTCCAGAAGGATATCGTTCCGAAGTTTCCACCCGAGATCGTACGGCTCAAGCAGAAGGGCGGACCGTTCGGCATTGCATCGAACCGCACGTTTCCGAAGCCTCCCCCGCTCCACACCGGGAAGTCGGGAGACGAACGGATTTTCTTCGGTCTCTTCCATATCGAGATCAAGCACAAGAACGTGAGCAGAAGAAGGTTTTGCCGATTCATGAATGAAGATGCGATGAGTGGTCACGGTCAGTCTGACATCCGCCGTACACATCGCCGGCTTCCCCGGTCGTTGCCGACAGATCGTCAAGCCCTCCTCATCATACAGGATCTTTTCGTTCTTTATCCACTTCACATCCTTCAACGTGGCGACATCAAGAACGGAGTTAAAGAGAAATCCTGCACCGCGAAGAACAAGATGGATCACCGATTCGATCATACCTCTACAGTATACGTTCTCCCTCTCTAATCACCCAGCCCCTGCACAGCACTTAACAATTCTCCGGCCCGCCCGGTTCTGATCCTGATCTCGGTCCCCTCCCGGTCGAAGAGCGCATAGCCGACCGGACGAAGAACCACCTGTTCTCCCTTTTCATCCGACGTCACCTCGACAGCCTCCCTGTGGAGAACTCCGGTCTTGACCCTCCCCTCCAGCCCGGTCCTCTCCGGTCGCTCCCGATCGGCGAAGTAGAGAATGATGATGATTGTGTGCTTCTTTGAAAGTAGTGGAAGCTGCGAGATCACGATCCGCCTGTCGGTCACCGAGATGCGGGAACGGGGGTAGAGGGTGGTCTCGCCGCGGGAAGGATCTTCGGTCACCGTCACGTTCTCTTCGTCGAAGACCGGCTCCTCCCCCTCTTCGAGAAGAACCTCGTCGAGATTCTTCCCCGGAAAGAACCGGGCGAAGAGAAAGAAGAGAACGAGCAGAACGGCGGCGATAATCAGTACGGTCGACATAACGATTCTCCGGGACGCTGTAAAGGGATGGACAATACATTGATGGAGATGAACAGAGACTACACGACGGTATAAAGACTGACCCCGCAGGAGAAACGGGAATCGGCATTATAAAGACTTCGCAGCTTCGGCAGCTTCATCGATCTGTTGCCGATGATGCAGGTGGTGCTCTGCCTGACCGAGGAGGTATTCCGGGAAGACCACGCGATGTCCGCGTATCGTAAAGGTTATCTCCCCGGTCTCCTTCAGCAGTCGCTCTACAGCCTGCAGCATCTGTCTGCGGGTCTCCACGAACTCTTCGATCAGTCGTTGTTCGCCGATCCCGGAACGGGCATACGCAGCCGCTTCGGCGTTGAATGTCCCGGCATCCGGTCCTCCCCCCAACTCCGCCCCCTCACAAACCTTCGATAATCGCTCGGTCAGGACAAAGCGATCCCAGGCGGTCAGGTGGGCCAGGCATTCGCCGATCGACCAGCCGCCGGGACGCATCGGAGCGAACCGGCACTCGGTCGGCAGAACGGCAAGTTGTTCCCCCCACGGAATCGAATCCGAGTATACGTCAAGAAATGTCCGGATAGAATCCATATCAACGATCCCGGTAACGGCACTCATATCGGCTACCGATCAATGTCCAGATCGATACCGGCCTCTCAGTCAGAACGGGAGCAAAATAGCAAAGAGAATCCCTATCTTAACGCCCGATATATCAGCACGGCGACGGGGACCGGAATAACCATCGGTTCTGCGGAACGCCGGACATCATCAACGGACCGGAGTCATGGCCGACACGATTTTCTCCAAAATTATCCGGCGGGACATCCCCGCCGACATCGTTTTCGAGGACGAACGGGTCCTCGCCTTTCGCGACATCAACCCGCAGGGGCCGACGCATGTGCTGGTGATCCCGAAGGAGGAGATCGCCACGGCGAACGACATCACCGAGGAGCATGAAGGACTGGTGGGATACATGGTGCGGGTTGCGACGAAGATCGCAAAGGATGAAGGGATCGCCGACGACGGCTACCGTCTGGTGATGAACTGCAACCCCGAAGGGGGACAGGAAGTCTACCATCTCCATCTCCACCTGATCGGCGGGCGGAAGATGACGTGGCCGCCGGGGTAATGTCGAACTGCCGTCATCACCACCCTTGTCTTGCCGTCATAAAGGTGAAAGATTCATTCAATTCCATCCCCGACCCGGCATGAAGGTTTTCCTCTGTATTCTTCTCGGCTTTATGTATTTGAACTGCACACGATTTCCGGAGCAGGAAGGATTCGTGTTCCAGACATTCGGACTTGAAGTTTTCCACGACTGGGACGAGAAGAATGTACGGAAAGCAATTGCCATGAAGTGGGGAATCAGCTATCGACACGTGGCCGGTTGCGGAGTATCGGAAGAGCAGACAGCACTCATACGGCAACATAATGATAGTGTCGTTATACGGTTGGAAGCAAGACATGGTCCGGACTGGAGAGAGTGGCTGCAGCGGGAGTTCGAGGCTGAACAGGAAAGACAGTCACGGGTTCGCCGTCTGATTGACAACCATCCGTATATCGGCAGCTACAAAACTCTGCTTTCCCTTTCTGACAAGCATCCGCAGGTTCTCCTTGCTCCGAACCTTCCCGACTCCCTACTGTATCGAGCAGTCTTGTTCGGACAGGATGAGCGGAAGAGAGACACGGCGTTTATCACTTACTTCAAACTGAAGATCGACCTTGCAACAAATCAGATTATTATCGTAAGTGATGCGCCTGAACCGTATACCGGCTTATCAGAAACGGACTGAACACACAACAAATCAGCAAGGACCACCATGACAAAACCAAGCCTCTACTCTCCCGAGGTCTACCAACAGACGCTCGGCAGAATCGACGGACTGACGAAGGATTCACAACCGGTCTGGGGAAAGATGAATGTGGGACAGATGCTGGCCCATTGCGCCGAGATTCAGGAAGTAATCAACGGGACAAAGAAGCTGGAGGGGACACCCTTCATTGCGAAGCTCTTCAAGGGGATGATTCGGAGTGCGGTCGTCGGGGAGAAGCCGTTCAAACATGGACTGCAAACCCATCCGCAATACCGGCAGACGAGCGAACGGGATTTTCAGACGGAGAAGGAACGCCTTGCCTCCGCACTGAAAACGTTTGTGGAGATGGATGAGGCAAAAGCTGCAAGTCTGGAACACCCGCTGTTCGGAAAGATGACCCGGGAGGAGAGGGGCTGGAGCAGCTACAAGCATCTGGACCACCATCTTCAGCAGTTCGGGGTGTAGCCCGGTATTGTCAGTCGAGCAATTCCCTGGTGGCTTTTTTGTGTCTCCGCTGCGGCGGATGTCTTTGTGGTAAGATTCACCATCCGCCGCGGCGGACACGAAGGACACAAAGAGACCACCAAGGACGTGATTCAGTCCTGCGCCGGGCGGCCGATCCGGTTGTGTTGCAGCAGCAGCGCGAGCCTCGTCT